>JAQVEM010000007.1:0-1609 GCA_028697935.1 Actinomycetota bacterium | reverse complement strand
CCTTTGCCTGAAGAGGTGGAAAAGTATGATGAGTGGCAGAAAAAAAGACTTAATGTAAAGCAGGGAATAACGGGTTTATGGCAGGTTAGCGGGAGGAGTGATACTAATTTTGAAGAGATGACAAGGCTTGATTTGTATTACATTCAAAACTGGTCTATTGGAATGGATATAAAGATACTTCTTAAGACTATTCCTGCGGTGTTATCGGGGAGAGGAGCATATTAGGCAGCAGTAAGTAGCTATGACAGATAAAAATAAAGGTGTATTGGATAACTTTAAAATAAATATTTATTTAGTTGTAGTAATTGTTGTATTTATAATATTGTGTGTAAGTTATGTACTGGTTATACCGGTATTTGAAGCTCCTGATGAACCGGGGCATTTTCTATATGCTTATTATATTTCTAAGTATAATAAACTTCCTTCCCAGTATAATGAATCTATATCTACTACCGGGTATATTAAAGAAAATATAGATGAAAATGCAGATAAAACTTTTTATACAGATAGTAAATATATGTTCTACAAAATACGGGATTGGGGTGTCTGGTATTATCGTGACCAGAGACATCAACCGCCACTGTATTATTTAATTTCATCTCAAATTATTAAGCCTTTTGGTGTTAGTGATATTGATGCAGAAATTAATTATGAAAATTACAATGACCCCAATAGATTTATAAATAACAGCATATTAAGGGATAGCAGTTCTACAAATTTTTTAGTTTTGATTCTGAGGTTATTTCAGGTTATCTATGGAGTTCTTATTATTATTTTTGTATATAAGATTATCGAGCTAATTTCTAATGGTAGATTTGAAAGAAAGTCAGCTTTATTAATATCTGGTATAGCATTTTTACCACAATTTTTGTTTTTATGTTCTTATGTAAATAATGATGTACTTTCTGTATTGTTTGGACTTATATCAGTGTATTTTGCTGTGCTTTTATTTAAAAGAGATAAAGCCTATTTTGGGTTACTTTCTATCCTTTTTTCTATTATTGCCAGTTTAACAAAACCTACAATACTTATAATGGTGCCACTGGCAATAGCAGGCTTAATTGTGTGGGCTGTAACTAGAAAAGGGAAATGGGGTATTTTGGGTATTTTTGTTATTTTGTTTTTAATCGGAGCAGGATTTTATTTAATCACAGGTTTTGGAAAGGAAAGCTATAAAGATGTTAAAGTTGAAGTAGGATGGGATGGGAATTATAGAGAGGGAAGTGAATTATCATCAGATGAAAAAGTAGATGGTAAGGGTGCAGGAGCGAATTATGGAATAAGTCTTGATGGTAAAAGTAACAGGATTTCTGTATTGTCAACTCCTTATTCAGTAGTGGGTGAGCTAACAGTAGAGAGCCAGGTTTATTTTAATAAGTTTAACAAGAGCGCTGTAGGCATATCAACACCTGTTATCAGTGATTGGAACTTATGGTCTCCGGACAATCAAAAAGGGTATCTTTTGAGGACATATTATAGTCCTGAGTCTGATTCATTATCATGGCAGTTTATTGTTTGTGATGGAGCAGGCTACAGAACAATAGATTTTGACTTTCTTCCCTATGATGATTTTACTCAAAAATATGCTAATAAGTGGCTGCATATAGCC
>JAQVEM010000081.1 GCA_028697935.1 Actinomycetota bacterium | reverse complement strand
AGTCTTTTATATTTTCCATCCAGTCAAAATATATCTTTTCCCACTTAGCCGGTATTATTTTTACTCTCCCATCTTTTACCGCTTCAATAGCCGGTGCAGCAAGTTTCTTCATCGACACAAACCATTGCAATGAAATCCTCGGCTCAACCGTTGTGCCACACCTCGAACAGTTTCCTATTGACGATACGTGTATTTTTTTACCTGCAAGATAACCAAGGTCTTCAAGATCTTCAAGTATTTTCTGCCTTGCTGCATAGCGGTCCATACCTTTATATTTACCAGCGTTGGAGTTCAGAGTTGCATCTTCTTCAAATATATTTATTTCTTCTAATCCATGCCTTTTACCAATTTCAAAATCATTGGGGTCGTGGGCAGGAGTAACCTTTACAGCCCCGGTCCCAAATTCCATGTCCACAAAGTCATCTTCTATAATTGGAATTTTTCGCTCCATGAGTGGCAGTAATACATATCTGCCTTTATATTTCTCATATCTCTTATCAAGAGGATTAACAGCTACTGCCGTATCTCCCAGCATGGTTTCTGGTCTCGTAGTTGAAACAATTATAAACTCATCTGTAGATGGCCTGTCTGTTTCAGTATCAATCAGAGGATATTTTATATCCCAGAGATTTCCTTCTTTTTCTACATGTGTAACTTCAATATCTGAAATCGCAGTCTGACATCTCGGACACCAGTTAACCATGTAATTTCCTCTATAAATCAATCCATCCCTGTACAGTGTAACAAATTCTTTTGTTACTGCTTTTACATATCTTTCATCAAGTGTGAATCTCTGTCTGTCCCAATCACATGAGCATCCAAGTGATTTTAATTGATTTATAATCCTGTTACCATATTTATCTTTCCAGACCCATACATATTCAATAAACTTTTCTCTTCCCAGCATAAACCTGTTTATATTTTTCTTTTCCAGTTCTCTTTCTACTACATTTTGTGTTGCAATCCCTGCATGGTCTGTGCCTGGAACCCAGGTAGTATTATATCCTTTCATTCTCCTGTATCTTATGATTATGTCCTGCAGAGTATTATTTAAAGCATGTCCGATATGTAGATGACCGGTTATATTGGGAGGTGGTATCACCATACTGAATGGAGTTTTTGATTTATCTATTTTTGCAGAAAAATACTTTTTTTTTAGCCAGTAGCTATAAATTTCTTCTTCAAATAATGCAGGGTTATATTTATCTTCGATTTCATCAAACATTTCAGGCTGATTTTTCTTCATTTTCTAAAAATATCTTTTTGCTTGACCCACTCAACAATTCGGGTTCAATTTTTTTCTCAACAACTTCCTTTGTTATAATGCATTTACTAATATCTCTGCGGTCCGGTATTTCAAACATTACATTTAGCATAACCTCTTCCATAACCGCACGCAGCCCCCTTGCTCCGGTACCTCTTTCTATAGCCAGCTTTACAATTTCTTTCAGAGCATCTTGTTTAAACTCCAGTTCAACATTATCCATTTTAAACATCTTCTTATATTGCTTTATCAGTGAGTTTTTCGGTTCTATAAGGATTCTTATTAAATCATCTTCAGTAAGATTTGATAGAGTGCTCACAACAGGAAGTCTTCCTATAAGTTCAGGAATTAAACCGTACTTTAACAAATCTCCGGGCATAACCTGCGGAAGAAGTTTATCAGTCTTCTCAATTTTTGATGGAATACTTCTTGAGACAAAACCCACACTGCTTTCATTTATCCTTTTTTCAATTATTTCCTCAAGACCACTGAATGAACCACCACAAATAAAAAGAATATTATTTGTGTTAATCTGTATAAAATCCTGATGGGGGTGTTTCCTGCCGCCCTGCGGTGGAACATTGGCTTCTGTTCCCTCAAGAATTTTAAGGAGAGCCTGCTGCACACCTTCTCCTGATACATCTCTTGTGATGGAGGGATTTTCAGATTTACGGCTTATTTTATCTATTTCATCCAGATAAATGATTCCTGTTTCAGCCTTTTTAATATCATAATCCGCAGCCTGTATCAATCTCAGTAATATATTTTCAACATCTTCTCCAACATAGCCTGCTTCAGTAAGCGATGTCGCATCCGCAATGCAAAATGGCACATTTAATATTTTTGCCAGAGTCTGGGCAAGAAGAGTTTTGCCACAGCCTGTTGGTCCTATCAACAGTATATTGCTTTTCTGTAATTCTGTGTCATCCTGAGCAGCTTTGTCTTCATATTTTATTCTCTTATAGTGGTTATACACTGCTACAGACAGAACCTTTTTTGCTCTTTCCTGGCCTACCACATACTCATTTAAAATAGAATAAATTTTTTTTGGCTTTGGTAGATTTTTAAAATCAACTTTTCTCTGCTCTCTTAATTCTTCATCAATAATCTCGTTGCAGAGGTTCACACATTCATTACATATGTAAACTCCTGGACCTGCAATAAGCTTTTTTACCTGATTTTGTGATTTACCACAAAAAGAACACATAAAAAAATTATCTTTTTTATCTTTTTCTATTTCATCTAAAGACAAATCTATACACACTCCTTATTAATACTATTAAAATATATAAATTTTTATTTTAAGCTTCTTTTTATTTTTTATTCTTATATGCCTTATATGCTATTAAATATAATATTTATTAGTATTTTAAAACCCACAGATATTCTTCTTACTTAAATTTCTTAAATTTTTTGTTTATATAAATAAACTACTAAATAACAGCATAACAGCAGTAATTACTTTTTATATATTACCTCATCTACTATTCCGTATTTCCTGGCTTCTTCGGCACTTAATATAAAATCTCTTTCAGTATCTTTTTCTACTTTTTTCACATCCTGGCCGGTATGTTTAGCAATTATTTCATTAAGGAGAGCTCTGATTCTTAACATTTCCTTTGCATGAATTTCAACATCAAGTGTAGTCCCCGATACTCCGCCAGATGGTTGATGGAGCATAACCCTCGAGTTTGGCAGCGCAAATCTTTTGCCCTTTTCCCCTGCAAGCAGTAATACAGCAGCAGCGCTTGCAGCCTGTCCAATACAGATAGTGGATACCGGTGATTTTATAAACTGCATTGTGTCATAAACAGCAAGCGCAGAAGTTACCACCCCACCCGGACTGTTTATATAAAGTTGAATATCTTTTTCCGGGTCTTCTGCCTCCAGATGCAGCATCTGTGCCATTACAACATTTGCCACATTATCATCTATAGCAACCCCTAAAAAGATAATTCTTTCTTTTAACAGTCTGGAATAAATATCATAAGAGCGCTCACCCCTGCTGGTTTGCTCTATTACCATTGGAATTAAATATTCATTATACATTTTTAACCTCAACCCTCTTTTCTCTTTTATCTTTATCTATTTTACTCTGAACCGGGTGTCCAGATTTTTTTACTCTTGCTTTCGCTCTGTATCACATCATCACCCGGAGTATATATCTCTTTTTTATCTTCTTCTTTTTCTTCTTCTGTTGCTCCAGCTTCTGCTGATTTACCCTGCGTGCTTTTATCTTCTACCTCTTCTACTATCTTTGCACTGTTAATAAGTAAATCAATTATTTTCCTTCTCCTGATATCTCCAGCAAGCATCTCTCTGCCGTCAGTACTCTCAAAAAATTCCTTAACTTTTTTGATATCTTCTTCTTTATCATAACTGCTTATAATCTTCTCTTTTTCTTTATTTATTTCCTCTTCAGAAGGTTCTACTCTCTTCTTTTCTGCTTTTTCCAGAGCCTTAAAAATTAAATATTCCTTTACATCTTTTTCTGCCCTTTTTCTAATCTCCTCATTAAACTGGTTTTCTGTAATATTGATCATCTTAAGGTAATCTTCTCTTGTTATCTTCTGATTTCTTAAGTTTTCATCTATCTCATCAGTGAGCTGTTTTATTCTTCTTGTAATCATTATTTCCGGAACTGCAGTCTTCATATTATTCATTATATGTTCAAGAATTTCCTCTATTACTTTTGTTCTTCTAAAATTATCTTTCTGTTCGAATATTTTATCTTTTACATAGCTTTTAAAATCTTCCACATCTTTAAAATCACCGAGATCCTTTAAAAAGCCCTCATCCAGTTCAGGAAGGACCTTTCTTTTTATATCTTTTATGAAAATTTTAAAAGTTGCCTGTTTCCCGGCCAGTTCTTTGTTTCCGATATTCTCCGGCAAGGTTAGAGTTATAGTTTTACTGTCACCTGCTTTCATACCAATAAGTGAATCTTCAAATTCAGGAAACAGAGTATTTGAGCCAACCTCTAGAAGATAGTCCTCCGCACTTCCTCCTTCAAATTCTTTCCCATTAATCTCACCGGTAAAATCCAGAGTAACATAATCACCCTTTGCTATTCCCCTGTCAGCTAAAACCGGTTCAAGTGTAGCAAAACTATTTCTTATATTATCTATCTGCCGCTCCACCTCTTCACCGGATACATCTGTAGAAAAACCTGTGACTTTTATGCCTTTATACTGGGGAAGTTCTATTTCTGGCTCAAGCTCCAGCTCAATCTCAAATCCGAGGGGCGATTCTTCCTCAAGCCGGGTTATTTTTATACTCGGGTAATCTATTGGATTTAAATCAGATTCCATAATTATATCCGGGTATAATTCAGAAATAGAAAGGCTTGCAGCTTCATTAAGCACATACTCCCTTCCAAAATTTGCATCTATTACCTGGTAGGGGACCTTGCCTTTTCTAAAGCCAGGAATATTGGCTTTGCCTGATATTTCTTTATAAGCCTTCCCGATATTTTTCTTTAAAAAATTATTGGATATCTCAACATCTAATTTAACCTTATTTAAATCTATTTTTTTCTGACTTTTTATCTTAAAATTCAAAAAAATTCCCCCTTAAAAATCATTTATAATAACAATAATTATCTTTTCCATTTTAACATTAAATCACATATTATAATAAAAAATAAATAAAATACAAACGCAGAGTGTTTCAAAAAACCTGAAAATATTCTACCGTTTAACAGCCAGGCTGCCTTTATTTATGGGAAAATAAGAGCAGAGCTTGAAAAATCAGGTGATATAGCATCATCACACACAGATATGCAGATTGCTTCTACTGCTATTGCCGGTGATTTAACCCTGATAACCGGAAACATAAAGCATTTTTCAAAAATAAACGATTTAAAGGTAGAAGATTGGATAAATTAATTTTAATCAATTTGAAAAATTATGTTTTTTATTGATGTCTTTTCTATCAAAAATCCCTCTATTTCAACCGAAAAATACCATGAATTAATTTAAAAGGCTTTTTCGACCCGGGGGCATTCTTTTTACAAGTAAATTAATATTATACAGTCTCCTTCATCAATGATATGAATGCCTTAAGAGAAGTATTCAGGTTGGCATCAAATGAAGCAGCCATGTTTACAAAATACAGGGCATCGTATTCTTCCTGATCCGGATAAACATGGTAGAGTTCTTTGAATTTTCCAATAACTTCATATTCGTTATTTTCATATAGATAATACTCTCTGCCATCTCTAAGAATACATTTATCTACCACCCGGTCAGTATCAGAAATAATAGCTACAGGCCTGTGATTTTTAAAATCTTCTTCTGTAAAGCTACGTCCTTCTACAATCTCTAGTTTAAAAGATGTATTGCCACTTAAATACAGAGCTTTTCCACCTGAAATCTGGAAGTTTTCTTCATAGAGAATAAAGTCTCCGTCTTTACTTTCACAATAGCTAATTAAGTCTTTTGTTGTAACAGGATTTTTAGTTGCCGATAGATCCTGATCTATAAATATTCCAATATGGCTGTCTGATAGAAAGTCAGGATTTACTTTCTGTGTGTAGTAATCTTTAGCTATAGAAGAAAAACATACAGTAAAAAGAACTGCTATGTATATAAATAATAATATAATGGATTGTGATCTATTTAGTATAATGAAATAGGAAAGCAAGATAACATCACGCTTACGTTCTGGTAAGCCTTGTAATACCTCTGCAACCTGTTCCCACTACTGCACCAA
>JAQVEM010000080.1:3878-5980 GCA_028697935.1 Actinomycetota bacterium | reverse complement strand
GCTTTATTTAATTTTTACAAACAGATAAAAGTCAAAAGTTTGAATTATTTTTTTATCCGGTTGATTCTCTCCGGTTATATTTTCTATTAGAATTTTAACCCTTACATTATCATTCTCATCTGTAAAAGTCATATCAGCAGCAGTTAAACTATAAGGGTCAGAGCCGGTAGTATTTTGTTTATTACAAACACTTTCCACATAATCATACAGGTTCTTTTTATAAATCTCCCTGCCTTTGCTATTAACTACAAGCTCAGGGCCTGTTATGTCAAAGGTGACTGTAAACTGCTCTTTATCTGTTTGCTGATTGCTATTGTAACTTGCTCCTTTTATATAGAAGAAATAGTCAAAATCTTTAATATCGATTGGAGCACTGGAAGGCTCGAGGAATCTATAAAAATAAACCTCTTCTTCTCCGGTAGCCAGATAGTTAGCCTGATAAATCGGAGCAAAACCAAATATTTCTTCAAAATTAGAATAATCATAATTTTCGGGGAGATATTTCACGTCCTCAAGTCTATCAGTATTCTCGAAATAAGAAATTATTTCTGTTATTTCTATCTTATCTGCAGTAGAAAGTTCAGTTTTTGCCCTGGTAATTTCATTATTTTCTATCATGTCATACTTTGTAAGTATAGCCTCAAGTCTTTTATTCTGGCTGTATTCAGAAACTGAAAATGAGCTCCAGGGGCCAACAACTGAAAGAACAGCAATGATTGCAAGTGATACCGGAAGTATAATACTGTTTGGACTCTTTTTTAATGAGTAATATATCATTATTGCAGCTAACCAGACTCCCATAACCAATACATAGTAGCGATTTTCTGTAATACCATAGGCTGATATTCTTATTCCCATTGAAACAAACATCATAACAATTAAAGGTAGAATTAATTTTGAAAACCAGGAAATAAAGTATTTTACCCATTTTACTGAGTCTTTTAGAGGAGATACGAAAAAAAGTACGGCTGTTCCGACTATCGAATACCACAGCACGAGGTTTGTTACCACACCTTCTGGCCACTGGAGGGTTATCAATATCTTTAAAAAATATATATAAAGTATCAGAGTATATATTGATAACATTGGAATTAAAATATACAAAACAAGAATTTTTAAAATTGACGGGTAGTCGTTTTTATCAAGCTCCTCGCCAGCTGCTGGAACACCTGCGAGGAAAAAACATATTCCGAAAGTTCCTGCCACTAAAAAAAATGCATCCGAGTAAACCAATCCAGATGCATTAAATTCAAAAAGAAGTTTATCAATTGTGAATATTATTACACAGATACCGGCGTATATAACACCTGAATAAACCACTGTTATTATGAATCTGGTAAATAGCTTTATAACATACATTTCAAAATTTTTTATTTTCGGCAGGTAAGGGATAAAAATAAAACAAAGATATAGAGCAATATTTATTGCTGCATATCGTGTCATTGAAATTGTATTAATTTCCTCTGGCAGGGTGAAATAATATAGTATAAGAAATGCAGCTCCTGCAAGACAGATTAAAGCTCTGAAGTATGGCTTTATATTTTTAAATCTTTCGAAAAGAATTCCAATGCACGCAGAAAGCGGTATTCCCATTGCGAATATCATCTGAAGGTTTGTCAACAGTGTTCTCGGGCTATCACTTATATTTTCCCAGTGCACCTGAAAAATTGCCATAACAGCAACAATTACTCCAAGGGCTATTGTAACCGGGAAACGCCTGATGCTGTTATATAGACTGGTTGAAAGTTTCTTGATGGAACTGGATATTGTCATAATAGACACTCCTTTGTTAAGTTAATTCTTATCAGTAATGAATTATACTAAAATAGAACTGTAATTAAAATAAATTAGAGGTAGCTTATAATTATTAACTTATTATTAACAATAAGGCAATTATGATAAATTAATTGCTTAATAATTGCTCAAAAATTTTCTAAAAAATATTGAAAATTAAACTATTTTTTTTAATATTAGAATTTTTTATAAAAAATATGATATTTTTGAAAAAAATGATATAATTACCGCGAAAATTTTAAAAAATTATGTTATTTTATTTTTTTTACTATTTACTGATATTGTGAGGTGATATTTATGGGTGATAT
>JAQVEM010000080.1:0-3778 GCA_028697935.1 Actinomycetota bacterium | reverse complement strand
GATACCCTGGGAATTCTAGACCCTTTTGAAACATTTATAAGAGTAAAGAACATAATTGATATTATCGGTATAGATATTGAAATGCATACCCATAATGATTTTGGAATGGCAATTGCTAATGCTATAGCAGGCGTTAAAGCAGGAGCGACTTATGTAAACACGACCATTAATGGTCTGGGTGAAAGAGCAGGAAATGCAGCATTTGAAGAGTTTGTTATGGCATTAAAGCATATTGAGGGAGTTGATCTGGGATTTGACACCACTCTTTTAAGGTCACTGTCAGAATATGTTGCAAAAGCTTCAGGTAGAGTTCTTCCTGCGTGGAAACCAATTGTTGGCGGAAACCTGTTTGTTTATGAAGCTGAGAGCAAGGTATCGGGAATACTGGTCAATCCGGAGACTTATGAGCTATTCAGAGAGGATGAAGTAGGACTGGAGAGAAAAATAATACTGGGGAAATATTCAGGTGTAAACAGTGTAATGTATAAGTTAAATACACTTGGTATTAAAGTTAATCAAAAAGAAGCAGAGGAACTGGCGGAAATAATAAGAAATAAAACAATATCCCTTAAAAGAGCCCTTTTTGATAGTGAAATTATTGAAACTTATCAATCTTATAAAAGTAAAGCTGGCACTGGTAAGGTAGTGTTAATAGAAAAAAATATCAGAGAAAAGGACACTAAAGAAAATAATAACGAAGAAAAAACTGCTACTAAAGAAGCAAACAACAGGGGAAAGGCTACTGGTGCTGTTAAGAAAGGGGGAGAGTAATGGCCGGGGCAAAAAGCAAAAGATATATAAATATAATCGATACTACTTTAAGGAATGGCGAACGGACCGCAGGAGTGGTTTTTTCCAAACATGAGAAAATAAGAATAGCAAGGATGCTTGATGAGATAGGTATTCCGGAGATCGAGATTGGCACCCCTGCACTCGGAGATGCTGAAAGGGAGATAATAAAAGAGATTTTAAAGGATAGCTTTAATGCAAGGTTATTTGTTTATTGTGAGGCTGAACCGGTTAACATAGAATACGCAGTAGAATGCGGGGCAAAAAATGTAATTATTAACATTTCTACTTCAGATATACATATCAGGGATAAATATAAGAAGAACAGAACATGGGTTATAAACAAACTCAGGGAAACAATAAAAACAGCACATCAAAATGGGTTAAACTTTATAGTAAGTGCCGAAGATGCTACAAGAACTGATCTTGGATTTTTATTAAAAATAATATCTCTTGCAAGCAAGAAAGGAGCATATAGGTTTAGAATCTGTGATACTGTTAGTAAATTTGACCCGTTTAGAACATTTTTATTTATAAGCACTATTGTAAGTGCTACTGATCTTCCAATAGAGATGTATAATCATAATGATTTTGGAATGGCAACTGCTAATGGAATAGCAGCAGTAAGAGGAGGAGCTTCGAGTCTTGTAGTCAGTGTTGGTGGACTGGGAGAAGGAACTGGTAATGCTGCAATGGAAGAGATTGTAATGGCTTTAAAATATCTTGAAAATATAGAACTACCTATAGATACATCGAGATTTAGAGAGATTGCTGAATATGTGGCAAAGGCCTCATCGAGGGCAATTCCGATATGGAAGGCGATTGTAGGCACAAATGTATTTGCCCATGAATCAGGTATACATGCTGACGGTGTTTTAAAAAATCCAAAAAATTATGAGGTATTTAATCCCAGCGAGGTTGGGTTAACAAGGCAGCTCGTTGTGGGAAAACATTCGGGGTCACATACAATTTTACATAAATTTAAAGAGTTCAATATAGACCTCACTGATAAACAGGCAAACGAAATACTGGCTCTGGCAAGAGAAATGTCAGTAGACCTCAAAAGACCTCTTTTTGATAAAGAGCTAATGTATATTTACAGGGAATATATGAAGAAAAATGAAGGATTAAGTGTTGGCATAAACGAGGAGTTAAATGAAGAACATGGAAATAATGAGTAAGATTGGAGGCTTTATTGGCTGGTAAAACAATTTCAGAGAAAATAATAAGTGAGCATGCTGGCAAGGAGCTCAGCGCAGGGGATATTGCAGTTGTTGATGTAGATATAGTAATGTCACAGGACGGGACGGGTCCACTGGCAGTGAGCCAGCTTAAAAAAATGGGGTTTTGCGGCGTGAAAAATAAAAAACAATCTATTTTCTTTATTGACCATGCATCTCCCAGTCCGAGAAAAGAGCTTTCAAATTCACATATGGTTTTAAGGGATTTTGCTTCACAGTCAGGTGCAGTAATAAGTGAAGTCGGAAAAGGAGTCTGTCACCAGATTCTTGTTGAATCATATGCGTGCCCGGGCAATATAGTAATAGGTGGAGATTCTCATACATGCACTTCGGGTGCGCTTGGAGCTTTTGCAACCGGAATGGGATCCACGGATATTGCAGTAGGGTACGCTCTTGCTAAAACATGGTTAATGGTTCCACAGACGATAAAAATAAATTTTAATGGGAATATAAATAAAGGTGTATTTGCAAAAGATTTAATAATTTATTTAATCGCAAAAATTACTTCTGATGGTGCAACCTACAGAGCTCTTGAATTTGGCGGTGAACTTTTAGATAAACTCACTATTGATGATAGGTTTACAATTTCAAATATGGCAGTTGAAGCCGGAGCAAAAACAGGTATTTTCCCTTCGGATAAAGTTACAATGGAATATTTAAAAAGCCAGGGGCGCAGTAATTGTTTCAGGGAAATATATGCAGATGAGGGTGCTGATTATGAGCGGGTTATTGACATTAACTGTTCTGTTATTGAGCCAATGGTTTCTCAGCCCCATACAGTTGATAATGCTCTGCCAGTAAGCGCACTGGAAAATATTAAAGTTGATCAGGTATTTATCGGGACATGCACAAATGGAAGACTGAGTGACCTCAGGATAGCAGCCAGTATATTAAAAGGGAAAAAAGTGGCAAATGGTGTAAGGCTTATTGTAATACCAGCTTCAATGGACATATATATTAAGGCTATAAAAGAAGGTATTATTGAAACGTTTGTGGAAAGCGGAGCAGTGGTTCTGGCTCCGGGTTGTGGTCCATGTGTTGGGATACATCAGGGGATACTCGGCGATGGGGAAGTGTGCCTTTCAACACAAAACAGAAATTTTAAAGGAAGAATGGGAAACCCTGACTCCTTTATTTATCTATCCTCTCCTGCGACTGCCGCATGGAGTTCAGTTAAGGGTTACATAGCAGACCCGAGGGAGGTTTTAGTATAATGAATAATTATGCTCAGGAATCTAATTCTTCTAAAATTTTAATTGGAAGAAGTTTTAAATTTGGTGATGATATTTCAACCGATCTTATTGCACCCGGAAGGTATTTTCACTTAAGGTCAAATTTACCCGAACTGGCAAAACATGTACTTGAAGACGCAGACCCGGAATTTGCAAATAAGATAAAAGAAGGTGATTTTGTTGTAGCGGGAAAAAATTTCGGTCTTGGTTCAAGTAGAGAACATGCCCCTGCGATAATGAAAATAGCCGGAGTGGGAGCTGTTCTGGCTAAATCTTTTGCCCGGATATTTTTCAGGAACTGCATTAATATTGGCCTTCCTGCGCTGATCTGCGATACAGATAGTATTGACGATGGAGATGTGCTGGAGATAAATTTAGGTGAGGGAATAATCACAGATAAAACAAAAAATTTACAAATAAAATTCAATCCTTTGCCGGAAGTAATGATAAAAATTTTAAATGACGGCGGGCTTGTAAATCATATTGAAAAGAACAAGGGGTTTAATTTATGAAACA
>JAQVEM010000079.1 GCA_028697935.1 Actinomycetota bacterium | reverse complement strand
TTTAAAATCTGGTCATTAATAAATTTTCTCTGCAAAGCTAAACCTGACAGTACAAGAACAATAATCAAGATACACACCCCTGCAATTATACATACAATTTTTATACTTTTACTCATAATTAACCTCTCTTATTATTAAAAAACTATTCCAGCCACAACACATACAACAAGAATAATGTTTATTATCTTTCTATTTTTCATGAATGCCTCATTTATTTCTACTAATAAATTATTCCCCGCTTGATTTAAATCTAATAGTATCTGCCTTCTCATATATTAATACTCTATTAACTAATGAAAAACTATTCTTTCTCTTCTATTCTCATTACACTACTACCAACTACTTTTGCATAACCATCCTCAAAAGTTGAAAAAGGAGCAATTTTTGAGAAAAATACTGGTATGAGATAAGTTACTTCCACATTCACAATATCACCTGGTTTTGTTCCTGAAATAACAAGCTTTAAACTAAGTCTTTCATCAAGATTCCAGCCCGGCATTGTAGACGATGCATACGCTAACACCGCATTTACTGCATCTGTTTCTGGATTATCTGATAATGTAGCAATCCTGGCAGCTTCATACGAAGCAGAATTTACTGCTATCTTAGCATTCAGTAAAAACCCAAACTGTATAATTCCAGCAATAATGAGTATAAGTATTGGTAGTACTATAGCCAGTTCAATAAAGACACTGCCTTTTTCTTGAAAAATTTTAATCTCAAACATTTACAGAATATCCTTTTTACAGATATTTCTTTATCAGTAAAATATCTTTAATAATATTAACAGAATAAAAGCGTGTATATTTTTCAAAATTATTACTGCACTTGCAGTTAGAAACCAGATAGTGTTATAGAAGCCAGCTAACTTTAAAGATTATCTACTATTACAGTTGCTACATCTATTACAAACCTCTATTTACAAACTATCTACTATTGATTGAAAAACTGATTGAAGTTTCCCACCAAGTGCTGTTACTACTGAGATACAGACAATTACAACCAGAGCTATATAGAGTGCCATTTCAATTAATGTGGAACCTTTCAAATCACAATATACCTTGTTTAAAAATCTACTTAATTTACCCATCGAAGCTTTTCTCCTTTCTCCTATAATAAAATTTTTATACTTTCATAATCATTTTGAATTAATTTATTACCGTTTCTTAATCTATCCATTTACCGCAGGAGTAATCCTATCGATTAAAAAAGCATTTGTAACTGCGGTATAATCGGCAATAAAAATAAAAATATTGTAGGAACAAACATAAAAACAAATATTATAAGGACGAGATTGCTTTCCAGCCTTTCAGAACTTATTTTTAGTAAATCTCTCTGATTATTTCTTATAACTTTTGACATATCTTTTAATACTTCACTGACCGGATTACCAATTATTTCTGCCTGAACTAATATTTTAATAACAGTTTTAAAATCATTACAAAATGAGAGCTTCGCAATTGAATGATATGCTTCAGCTTTGCTGGTTCCCTCAAATATTTTTACCTGAGCTTTTTTAAAAAGTTTACCTGTCTCACATTTATAATTTTCTGAAATATAATTTAATGCTTCATCTAAATTCAAACCGGCTTTTATTAACGAAGATAAGATATCTATTACATCTGGTAACTCACTCTGTATTTTTTTACTCTTTGTAATAATCTTACTTTTTATAATTTGAGGAGGCAGAAAGTATATAATTACAGCACCAATAAGCGCATGATAGGTTAAATTCTTTTTCCATAAAAATCCGAACACTACTAAAAATATTAAGAAACTTATTGAAGAAATAATTCTTAATAAAAATAAACCCTCTATGGATTTTACTCTGACTCCAAAAATATTAATACTACCCTCTTCCTCAAACAAAAGTTTTATATCATCATCTTCTGACCCGGCCTTATTAAATCTACTAATAGCATCTTCGGCCCGGCTCTCTAATGTATCAAAAACTAAACGAGCATCTTTATAATTAAAATTTATAAGAAATAAAAACACAAAAACTGAAATCAGAATAGCAATTAAGATAATTATTAAGTTCATTTAATTACTCTATTACCCCCATAATAATTAATAAGTCTATTTATTATAAAAAATCCTACTATATTACTGAGCAGAACATATATAAGAATAAGAATTCCTATCCCCGTAAATAAAACATTTATAATATTCCTGTTAATTAAAATAATTACAATTATTGAAATTACGGGTATTAAAGTTATCAAATATGATGTGTAGCGAGGGCCGGAGCTTAAAATTTTAATATATCTTTCCATGTTCTTCTTTTCTCTTATATACTCAACCTGATCTTTTAGAAATTCTATCAAATCAACTCCTTTATCATTTGCAGCAATAAGACCGATGAGAACTACTTCAATAAGAGGGCTACTATTTCTTGTAATCATATTTCTTAAAGCTTCATCTAATAGCAGACCTTTCCGGGTATCATTTAATACTAATTCAAATTCTCTTTTTAAAGGATACTCTGCATCTTCCAGAGTTTTTTGTATGCAGTTTAAAATATTAGGATTTCCATATAAATAGCCGGTCAAATCTAATAAAAATTGTTCAAGTTGTTCTTCTTTTTTAACATTCTCTCTTTTTCTTCTTAAATTAATATAAATAAAAAATATAAATATACTTACAACCAGCAGCAACATTGAAAAAATAAGACCAATTTTAAAAAGCAAACCTATAAAGAAAATAAGAGAAAATAATACAGAAATTAAAATTAAAAATTCCCCTGCATCCAGAGCCAAATTGTTCCTGTTAATCCAGATTGTAATTTTATCCATAAAATCATGCGTTTTATTATCTTTAATTACTAAATTTGAATTACCGGATACTCTTAGGATTCTGTTAACAATATTTTTCTGCCTGTCAATAATAAAAATTGCTACTGCGCTGAATATGTACAGCAACCCCAGTCCAATACATATAGAAACTATTATAGATACTCTAATTTGTAATCACCTCTTTTGCTAAGATTACTGTCAACCAATAAAAACTCTTTTAAACTTCTGTTGCATATATTTAAATTCTCATCTTTCTCACAATCTAAAAATAAAATTACATCAATTGCTCTTGATATCATTTTTTTCGCAACATGATTATTAATGTTAACTTTATACTCCATTACCAGTGTTTCCAGTCTTAGAAAAGCATCAAGAGCAGAATCTGCATGAATAGTTGTAAAACTTCCTCTATGGCCCGTGTTTAATGCCTGCAGCATCTGGTACGCCGACATCGAGTCTCTCACCTCGCCAACTATAATTCTGTCTGCTTTCATTCTTAATGTTTCAAATATTAGCCTGCTCTGATTAATCTCATTGTCGTATTCTCTCGATTTTATCCTGGTATACAACATTCTTACATAAGGATGTTCTTTGAGTTTTATTTCTGGAACATCCTGAATAATATTAATAAATTCGTTTTTTGGAATTAATTTCGCCAGAGTATTAAGCAGAGTAGTTTTCCCGGAACCCATAGAGCCTGCAATTAGAATATTTTTCTTGTTATCTACCGATTCTTTTAAGATATCATAGTATTTTCTATCGAACATATTTAATCTTAACAGATCATCTAATTCAAAATCTATGCAATTAAAAACCCTTATTGAAATATATACTCTGTCCGAAACAGGAGGGATAACAATTGAACACCTGCTCCCGTCGTAAAGTTCTGTGTTTAAGAATGGAACCCTCTGATCAACTGTTTTACTGGAATAACTTTTTATTCTATCTATTATAAGATATACCTCATCAATATTAGAGAAAACCCTGCCAAGGTACTCTTTTACTCCATTTCTTATTATCACCATTTCGACATCCTGGATAAAAATATCGGTTACTTCTTTATCCTGGATAAATCTTTCCAGCACTCCTAATCCGAAGACTTCTGAGAATAATTCATTTATCAATTCATCTTCAATTTCAAAATCAAAATATGCATATTTTTTCTCGATTTCTTCTTTTAAAAGCATATACAGCTTGTCCTTAAAATAATCCCTGTTTAAGGAATTATCATTTACAAAAAAATCGATGTTCTTAATTTTATCCTTAACCGAACCTATTAATTCTTTCCTATCTTCTCTATCTAACTTTTTCCCCTCATAAAGTCTATCTTTTAACATTGCTTCTGACTTCCTCACACATCATTTGTGAAATTTTACCTATATCTTTGAAAAATTTTGTATTTAAAATATTAACTTTATTAAACAGGAATTTGCTTTTGTTAAATTTATTATCAAATCTTATAAAAGCATAAACAGGTGTTTTAATAACTTTTGAGATATCAAAAACTTTAAAAAAATATATAAATTTCTTTTTATTTACTATCAGTTTAATTTTTGACTCATCTATTAAAAACTTCTTTATAAGAATTTCAATTAAATTTGAAACACGCGCAATGCTTTCAACAGAATACTCACTTATTACAAATATTTCATTTGAAATTTTAAGAACATCCAGAATAAGACCATTTATAACTGTTTGTGTATCTACAATAATGTATTCATAATCCATAGAAACATAATTTATCAGGTTATTGACAGCCCCTTTTTTAACGTTCTCAGCAAGAAGAGGATCGGGTATACCCTTCAATACATCCATATTTTTGCATATTTTTTTAGTAAATTCGTTATACTTTTCAGGAAATCTGAGTGCAAGTTCCATGGATTTATCTTTTTCTATATCAAACAAAACTCCAAAATCTCCTGGAGAGCTATCGAGTTCCATTAATAGTGTTTTATTTCCCGCTATCTGTGATAAAAATAATGCAAGAGTTACAGCAACAGAGGTCTTACCAGCACCACCTTTATTGGACAGAATTGTAATAATTACATTTTTTTTAGTACAATTCTGTTGGTCCTCAATATTTTTAGTGGTTACATGTTCTGGTTTTGCTCCGCCGGGACTTTTGCAAATAACAGTATTTTTATTTTCTAAATTAATAAAAGTTTCCATAATTAAAAGAGAATAATAACTTGATACTAACTAGTGGATACTAATTAGATGTCCTCAACTATAATTTTATAATCATCATTTTTGGTCAGCTTAGCAATAAAAGGAGCTTCTTTAATATCGCATTTCAGGTAAATACTGGTAATAACACTATTACCTAAAAAATTATTTTTATCATTATTCAAAACATCTTTTTCGATATACATTATTTCAAGATTTCTCACTATAACCTGGCCATTAACCAGCATTATATTTTCAGACAATTTAAATGTTACATTATCAATATAATCACCCTCTATTGAAAAATAATTATTCCTGCTGCTTGTATTTCCACTATTCATATTTCCACTGCTTGCCTCACTATTATTTATATCTGCACTACTTGCATCCTTATTACTTATGTTTTCACTACTTATATTTTTACTATCTGTATCCTCACCACTTGAATAATTTTCATCATCTTCCTTATTGTCTTCTTTTTTCTGTCCATTCTGTCCACCTGCTTGATTAAAAGATATGCTGTTATTAATGCTATTAACATTACCATTGCCTGAAATGCCTCTATAATCAACATACATTAAATCTTTGTCATATACAGTTGACACTATAGATATGAAATTACCAGCCTTTAACTCTTCCAGGATAGGTTCTGTATATTGTACATTAACTGTTACTAAAACATCACCATCTGATAGATAGTCTAAAATACCAGACTCAGCTTTTGCTTCATTAAACATATCACTGGAAATATAATCATCTTTTCGTCTTTCAATATTAATAACTTTTCCAGCTAATTCTTCTTTATCAGTCAAATAATTTTCTGGCAATGAATTATTATAATATTCTTTAAATTCCACATCCTCTTCACTAACCTTTTCACCAGCATTAATATTTCTGGATGCAACAATTATCTCTTTCTTATCCAGATAGTTGTTAAGTAATAAATAAAAAGCCAGTCCTATGATAACCGAGCCTGTTATTGCCAGTATTAAATATTTGCGGTAATACCTCTTACTCATTGTGTTATTCCTTTTAGTCACAGGTTAATAAATTAAATATTCTCTCTGCCAGGTTATTAAAACTTTTAATATTGGTAAAATTAAAATTTAAAAATTCTGTCTTTCCTCTTAAT
>JAQVEM010000078.1 GCA_028697935.1 Actinomycetota bacterium | reverse complement strand
TATATAAAATACTGTGGTCCAGCGATTTTATAAAAATGAAACTTACTGGAAATTACTGCACTGATATGACATATGCATCAAGCAGCCTTATATATGACTTAAAGAACAATAAATGGTCAGATGAAATAATAAATTTGTTTGATTTACCAGAAGATATATTTCCAGAAATTTATCCTGCGACTAATATAGCGGGAAAAGTTTCTGTAGATGCTGCAAGAGGAACAGGATTAAGAGAAGGTGTACCGGTTATTGTGGGTACAGGTGATATAGGTGCTGATAACATTTCAGCAGGTATAACAGAAGTGGGTCAGGGAGTTATAAGGTTTGGAAGTTGTGCTACTATTTCGATATGCACTGCAGAGCCTTTACTGGATAAAAGTGACAAATGCCCCTGCAGTTCGCACTCAATACCAGGGCTTTTTTTGATTCAGGGAACAAGTGCATCATTTGGTGAAAGTTTAAGATGGTTTAAGGAAATTTTTTATCATGATATTAAAGATAAAAATGTATATGATGTTATTAATAAAGAAATTTCAGAAGTGGAACCCTCTTTAGATGATATTTTATTTTATTCATTTACAAAAGCAGGCCCTTACTGGGTGAAGGATAAAAAAGGTAAATTTATCGGGATAGATGGTAACCACAGACGGGAGCATTTTGCCAGAGCTTTATACGAAGGTATATCTTTTGATTTAAAGGTTGCTTTGCTAAATCTTCAGAAAATTGATGGAATAGAGATTCCAGAAGTGTTTACTGCTCTGGGTGGAGGAACAAATAGCAGTGAACTCTGCAAGATAGCCGCAAATACTTTAAACTGTAACCTGAGACTGGTAAAAGAAGTCAGTGCTTCTTTAGGCGCAGCTCTACTGGCTGTAATCGGAATAAATAAAATAGAAGAACACCAAAAATATATCAGTAAAGTTGTTAATTACTTTAGCGAAGTAAGAACAGAAAAGAAATTAGTTTATCTATATAATAAAAAATTTGATTTGTTTAAAAAATTTATCTGGACTATTTAAACTATTAGCAGAAGTTAATAGCAGTGATTAATAGTAATGTCTTGAGCTATATTGTACAAAAGTAGTATTAAGTTAAGGTGTGGTATTATTTTCAGTGAATTCAATTAAAAAATTGAATTTTATAGTTAAAGCCAGTTTTTAAGTTTTACAAATAGAAGAAGAAAGGAAATGCCAGTAATGAAGGTTACTAAATTGAATAAGAAAAATTTTAGAAAATTTGGAAATATTATAGAGAAAGATGAAAATTTTTGCATAGCAGAATTTGAAAATTTTAAATATTATCTAATTGATGGAATAGAAAGTGATTCTGGAACCACAATTGGGTTACTTGAAGTTATTAAAAAAATTGATGGGACCGGCCAGTTTGAAAGACATCATTTTACAGAAGAAGTAATAATGCCGTTAAAAGGTGAAGCCCTTATTCATTTGGCTGAACCAGATAAATTATCGCTAACTGTTGATGATATTACAACATTTAAAATAGAACCCGGTTATGGAATTAAATTATTTAAAGATGTCTGGCATACGATACCGGTAATAGAATCAAATAAAACTTTTTTGTGCCTGATTCTTAAAAATAAAACGGAAAAAGAAGATTCATATTTTACTAAGTGTAGATAATAGTAACCCTTAAAATAAAAACGCCAGTTTACCAGATTTAATAACTTATTCACTTTAATAACTTTTTTGAAATCCAGGTGGAGTAAAGAAATAGGTAATTATAAATAGGTAAGCTAAAAATAATTAAGGTAAACTAAAAATTATAACAGCTATCAATATCGCCAACAAAGGAAAGTAATAAGCAATCATAATTCAAATAAACCGATAAACTGGCACTTTTCTAATGCTTACTATCCTAACCCCTATTAGGCTGTACTGTCCTGAGAATAATTCTGTAAATAATTATTATAAGTTTTTTTCGCACCTTTCATTACATTTTGTATTCCACCAGCACTTTCACTCTGCGCTCCTATAAAGAAAAGTCCTTTAACAGGAGTAAGATGAGGTGGATTAGTTTTCCCCATAACAGGTACAAAACCACCCAGCGCATGATGTTCAAGATTTGTTATTTTTCTGAAATCTTCAGGGGTTAAAATAATTTTTTCTTTTATATTGCTACTCAGACCAGGAATAAAGTACTCTGCTTCTTTGATAAGCTGATCAGCATAATAAGATGAATAGTCGCGCCAGTCCTTATCTTTTAATTTATTTGGTGCAATTGTATATATAGTTACAGAGCTATACCCTTCTGGTGCCATCTCCGGTGAATGAGCAGAGGGCACATATATAAGGAAACCATCTTTTCCTTCATGGTATAGCCCACTTCTGCATTTCATGGCTGCACCGTCGACATCATATGTTCCATAATAATAGCAGAGTGCTGCTTTTTGATACTTTAAGGGATCAAACTTAATACCCAGTTGCACCATAAAAGCAGATTCCTGAAGTTGCAGCGATTCTATATTTTCTATGTATTCTCCTGTTAAATTTTCCTTTCCAACAAGGTTAAAAAATACCTCCCTTGCACCACCACTTGCTATGACTACATCCGCATCCAAAAAGGTCTCATCCTGAAGCAAAACACCCTTTGCCTGACCTCCCTCAATTATTATTTTTGTTACTTTTTTGCCAGTCAATAAGATGCCATCAGAAGAAACTATTTTTTCAACCAGCGCTTCAACAATTTTGCCAACGCCTCCTTTGATGTAATAATATCCCGGATATTTATAATTATTTTTTATTTTAAGGGGTATGCGTTTATCGAATGCTGTTTCTACATTACTCAATGGTATTCCAGGTGCCGGGAATTCTGCTGGTGAAGCACAAAAATCAGCAAGTATGCTTGTATATACTGCTCTGAGCTTCGGATTAGAAAAATAAAATTCCATTAACTGATTTGCGGACCACCCTAACATTTTTTTTATTTTCTGATAAATAAGAAGCATACGAAATTTAGGGAAAAGATTTAACTTTTTAGCTCTGGTTTGCTCTAGCTCTCTTGAGATTGCTGAAAGTAACATCATTGAATCATAAAACCGGTAATAGCTATCCAATCCTCTGGTATCCTCAGGAAAGAGAAGTTTAAGTTTCTCTTTCCTCCAGTAAGGGCCTTCATATTCTTCAGGTTTCCATAAGTCGAAATCAGGAAATGCAAGACCCCTGTCTTCCCTGACAATATTAATCCTTTTTATAACATTCAATTCTTTGAGAATATTACTTGCTTCTTCATTTTCTCCGAATCCGTCAAGTAGTAGTGGACCCAGGTCCCACTTAAATCCATTTTTCTGGATTGTTGCTGTTACCCCTCCTGCAAATGTATTCTGCTCACATATAATTACATCATTGCCAGATTGCACTAAATAGGAAGCAATAACAAGTCCGGACATTCCTGATCCGATTATTATAGCTTTCATATTTTCTGCTCCTTAGTTATTAGAATACTTAGCTTATTGTTATTAATTTATTATTTTGCAGTATCTCTACCCATCTCTGATAGCAGCTTTTCATGACTTTTTCTTGTAATAGGAAACTTAATTAATAGAGGTATGCTAATAATCAATCCAATAGCTGGAATCAATGAAAAAAACAGTCTTATTCCAAAAAGTGAAGTCGGTGTCTGCTCTACACCTTCAATATAACCAAACCAACTAAGACCCCAGCCACTGAGAGCAATGCCCAGTGCGCCTGTTATTTTACTGAAAAATGTCCATATACCATAGTATATTCCTTCTCTGCGTTCTCCTGTTGTTTTTTCATCAATCTCAATGCAATCAGGGACCATGCTCCACGGAAATACCCATTGTCCTGCAAAACCTATACCTGCTAAGAATGCAATTACATATATAAGATTGGCAGAGCTTCTTGGCAAAAAAAAGGCTAAAATCATTGCAATACTTGCTACTCCAAGGCAGGCTGCAAATGCAGGACCTTTATTGATCTTTTCGGATAATTTTTTAGCTGGAAATAGAAAAAGAATTAATGTTCCCATAACTGTTAGCATGATTAGCGGGATTTGATCACCCATGCCAAGATGGTAAATGGAATAATAAGGTAGAAGGCTTGTTATAAGCGCAAAAACTACACCTAAAAGAGCGCAAACACCCACAAGCCATAAAAATGCTTTATTTTTAAATGTTTCTTTAATACTTGAAATTGGCGGTAGCCTGGAAGGTTCTTCACTTATAACAGGTTTCTGTTTTACTGTTAATGCAGTGATAAGAAGGGTTGCCATCGCAATAATACCATATATCAATCCTACAGTACTCCAGGAGGTTCTTAAATCCCAGCCAAGACTGTCTCTAAATATTCCTACAATCATTGTTGTAAGTGATGCACCAATTATATACCCGATAACACTATATATCATACGTATAGTTGTTATACTGGTGCGCTCGTTATAATCAGTGGTGATCTCGGCACTTATTGCATAATAAGTCATACTCGCCATAGAATGGAAAGTATCCCATAGCAAATAGACGCCAAAAACTGAAAAAAACGCAACTGCTCCAGTTAAGCCCTCTTTGAGGGAAAACATTAGCCAGAAAGATAATGCTAAAGGTACTGCTGCAAGTAACATGTATGGTCTGCGTCGCCCCCACCGTGACTTTGTATGGTCAGATAAATAGCCAAAAAGTGGGTCGTTTATCAGATCCCATGATAATTTGCTGGCAAGAAGTGCGGAACCAGCAAGTGCAGGACTTATTTTAGCCACATCAGTCAGGTAGAAAAGCATAAAGAACTGGACCATAGAAGTATGGAGTGCAAGTCCCAGATCAGCTACACCATATAATATTTTGGTTTTTAAAGATACTTTGCCTGAGCTACCATTTTTCATTTTTTGCTCCTTTTTAAAAAAAATATGAACAAAAATTTTTTTTAGGAATACCATCATCTCCTTTCTTATTTGTTTTTCTTTTATCTCATTTATATATAATTTTTATATAGTTCACAAAAAACTATAAAACATTTGTTGTAAACACAGTTCTTAAATAGTGTAGATTATATAATAAATTTTAATTTTCTCGTTAAAATCTAAAGTAATATAAATTTATAAAAACTATTAGAGGACTAAATGTATAGTTTGTTCAACTTTTTTTATATTCATATTTATGTTATCTATAACATTTATATTTAATGTCATAATAAGATATTAAAAATCATTTGTCAATGCTAAAAATGCCTTATGTGTTGTTATTTAGTGATATTGTCACTCTTAAGTTATTTAGGGAAAATGTCACCTATGAATACAATAGAAGGAAAATATCACAAGAGAGAAAAAGAGATGGCAAGACTTAAAGTGGTAGAGAGATTGGTAGAGGGAGAGATAAAAATAAAAGAAGAAGCTAGTATACTTATTCTGTCTACCAGACAGAAATGCCTTGAAGGATATTTTGAGGCAGTAAGGCAGATAATAAAGGGTCCCGGTATACCTTATCTACTTATAAGGAAAGGCATACCATATATTTTAGCCTGAGGGTAAGCTTTCCATAGAAGTAAATCGGATGGCAAACATGCGCCATATACACAGTTTTCCAGGGCTATGAGTAAGATGGGAGTAAAATAGGTACCCTGCCCTGAGGACCTTCCCTAAGGCTAAGGAAATAATTGAGAGACTCTGGGGACACTGCAGGATAGACTGATGCAAGAATTTATATTAAAGGGATAAAAGATATAAGGAGTGCAAATAAATTTATGACTGGCTATATTAAAAAATTTAATAGAAAATTTTCTGTTAGGCCTAAAGGAAAATCTGTATTAAGAAAACTAAAAAAGAATGCAAATATTGACTTCATCCTCTGGGATAAATACCCGAGGAAGCTTGACAATGGATCTGCAATTATCTTATGAGGGAAAATACTTTCAGCTTATATCTGTTGGAAAATCAGCAGTTACTATCCTTCGCTCCAAGGTTAGCACCCTTACCACCAGAAGAATCGGGACAAAGGCAGAATACAGCGGAAAGGTATAGAGGTGTATAATCTGGAGAGGATAGAAAAGCATCGCATCAGAGGTTATACCAGGGTTAAAAAAGGCAGAAGGCTCCTTCCTAAAAACCTGCAGTCAGCCATTCCTGGATAAGCGGGGTTTGGATGGATTTATATATGATCCAAGGGATGAAGAAATTGTAGAAGGGTTTTTTAATTCAATAATTGAATAGGAACCAGATAGATATTAGATATTAAGGAATGTGAAAATATCGGTTAACAACATTAAATTAATAAAGCCTTGACAATATAAAAATGCTATGTTAA
>JAQVEM010000077.1 GCA_028697935.1 Actinomycetota bacterium | reverse complement strand
AGGCAGATTTTATGTCTTTATTAGGGGTAAAATGATCTGGCACCACAACAACTTTATTAATATCAAATACTCTACCCACACCAATTTTATTGAATTCTTCAATAGCCAGAGGAAGAGTAATATCGTTGCCAAGTACAATATCAACATCTGCATTTACTATCTCACCTTCTGAAACATATTCCCTGCCACAGTGAGAAGCCAGTATTTTCTGCGCTATGGTTTGAGGTTTGTTTTTACTTTTGCAACTCACTTTTTAAAATTTCCTTCCCTTTTTCTTTTTTAAAGTTACTCAAGAGCTACTCTTTATTTTCCACAATTCTATTCATTGCATCTACATATGCTTTTATACTTGCTTCAACAATATCGGTACTTATTCCGCTCCCCATAACTTCCACTCCATTTGTACTAACCACTACTTTAACTGAGCCAAGAGCGTCTTTTCCACCAGATACAGCCTCGATGTTGTATTCAATCAATCTCGTGTTTATATTTACTATCTTATCAATTGCTTTGAATGACGCATCCACAGGACCATTCCCTGTAGAAGAACTTTCATGCAGCTTACCATTTATCTCTATTCCTACTGTAGCTTCTGCATTGATATCCGAACCACTCTGTATTCTGTAATATTTAAGCAAAAAATGTTCTGTAACTTCACGTATCTCATCTTCTGCAATCGCTTTTATATCTTCATCATTTATTGCTCCTTTTTTCTCAGCAAGGTCTTTAAATCTCTCAAAAGCTTTTTCGAGATTTTCTTCCGAAAGATGTATGCCAAGTTCGTTTAATTTCCCCACAAATGCATGTCTTCCGGAATGTTTCCCGAGTACGAGTTTTGATGATTTCAGACCGATATCCTCGGGTCTTATTATTTCATAAGTTGACCTGTCCTTTAACATGCCATCCTGGTGTATTCCTGCTTCATGGCTGAACGCATTCTTACCCACTATCGCTTTGTTGGGTGCAACAATATAGCCAGTCAATGACCTCACTATACTGCTTGTTCTTATAATTTCTTTTGTATTGATATCAGTATACATTCCAAGCCTGTTCTTACGGGTATCTATAATCATTACTATTTCTTCGAGTGCAGCATTACCAGCCCTCTCACCAATCCCGTTTACCGCACATTCAACCTGCCTTGCGCCATGTTTTATAGCTGCAAGTGAATTCGCAACTGCAAGACCGAGGTCATTATGACAGTGGACACTAACCACTACATTTTCAATTCCTTCGGTATTTTCAAAAATATAATCGATCATTTCTCCAAACTCATCAGGAAGAGCATACCCTACAGTATCGGGAACATTTATAATAGTAGCTCCATTTTTAATTGCTATTTCATATAATCTGCACAGATATGCCCAATCGCTTCTCGTTGCATCCATTGCTGAAAATTCGACTACATCAGTGTAATTACGGCTCCTTTTTACAGCTTCTCCTGCCAGTTCCAGAACTTCCTCTCTGCTTTTTTTAAGCTGGTATTTAAGATGAATATCAGAGGATGATATAAAAGTATGTATAACCGGCTGTTCTGCTTCTTTAAGAGCTTCTCCTGCTGCATCTATATCTTTAAAATTTGCTCTGGCCAGAGCTGCAATTTTTCTGTTTCTAATTTCTTTTGATATTTCCCTCACTGAATTAAAGTCGCTTTTTGATGATATGGGAAACCCTGCTTCTATCACATCGACATTTAACTTTTCTAGCTGCTTTGCAATCTCCAGTTTCTCTCTGGTATTCAGGTGAATACCTGGTGCCTGCTCACCATCACGCAGCGTTGTATCAAATATATAGATTTTTCCCTTTTTTTCTTCCATATCACTTTCCATTTTCCCTATTAAAATTTCCTTAAAATTTATTAAAAATTACCTATTTAAAACTAATAAAGATTAACAACCTTAATGTTCTCAAAGCCTGATAGTTTCTTAAATTCTTCCAGCATTTCAGGTGTTACTTCGTTATCAAGATTCAATCCCATTACAGCTAACCCGCTTAGTTTCTTTCTGCCAACATGCATTGAAGCAATATTTACATTAAGCTTCCCAAATGCAGAGCCTATTTTCCCGATCTGTCCCGGAACATCTTTATATCTTATAAAAGCCATATACCTGGAAGGAACCATGTCTATTTCATATTTGTCAATAGCTATAAAGCGAGGAGTATCTTTTTTACCCACAGTAGTTCCCGAAATAGAGAGCTCTCCCTGGCTACCTTTCCCTTCAAGAGTAATTAAATTAACATAATCTTTAGAATGGCTGCTTTTTACTTCGTCTACCTTAAGACCCATTTCTTTTACCAGGAGGTCAACATTTACAAGATTAACAGCTTCTGCTGAATATTTCTCAAGTATTTTTACAAGTATTATTGATGTTAGCATCCTTACATCATAATCTGATATTTTACCGTAATAACCTATTTTCAGGCTTTCAAGATTACCTTCAAATAAATTTATAAACAGGCTTCCGAGATTTTCACATAATTCAAAGAAAGGTGAAAGTACTTCCATAACTTCAGGTCTTATAGCAGGTGCATTAACAGGAAAAGCTGCTGTTCTTCCACTAAGAACATCTATAACCTGCTCAGCAATCATAGTTCCGGCTCTGTCCTGTGCCTCTGTGGTTGATGCTCCAAGGTGTGGTGTGCACACTACCTGGTCGAGTTTAAAAACAGGAGAATCGGTGCACGGTTCTGTTTCATAAACATCAAGAGCTGCTCCGCCTATCTGGCCTTCTTCTATAGCCTCTGCAAGATCTTTTTCAACAACAATTCCACCTCTTGCAACATTTAATATTATTGTGCCTTTTTTCATTTTATAAAATTCATCCTTATTAAACATTCCCAGCGTATCTTTATTTTTTGGAAGATGGATGGTAATAAAATCAGCTTCTTTATAAACATCATCAAGCTTATCAGCTTTCTTTATCTCGAGCTGCCTGAATCTATCTTCTGACACAAAGGGGTCATAAGCAATTACTTTCATTCCAAGACCTATTGCTTTTTTTGCAACAAGACTTCCAATATGTCCGAACCCGACTATTCCAAGTGTTTTGTTCTCAATCTCGATTCCTTTGAACTTTGATTTTTCCCATTTTCCACTTTTTAGAGATGCATTTGCCTGTGGAATCTTCCTCACAAGAGAAAGCATCAGAGCAATTGTATGCTCGGCAACAGTAACTGAATTGCTCGCCGGAGCATTTACTACAACAATTCCCTTTTTGGTTGCTGCAGGAATATCGACGTTGTCAACACCTATCCCTGCTCTTCCAATAATTTCCAGCTCATCTGCAGCTTCAATTATATCTGCTGTAAGCTTTGTAGCACTTCTTATTATTATTGCATTATAACCTTTAATCTCCTGTTTAAGCTCTTCAGGAGTTAACCCTTTCTTCTCAACAACGGTAAAGTGCTCTTCAAGTTTTTCTTTTGCTTCAGCTGAAATACCATCGGTCACCAACACTTTTTTACTCATATTAATCACCCATTATTTATTTACAAATATATTCAATATATCCCTGATAAAGATCAGGAGTTTAAATAATTATTTTCTATAAAAGTTTTCTCTACTTCAGTTATACCTGAACCAGCCTCAAACTCATACCCGAGCTCTTTTAGTGTTATTTCAAGAGCAGATATTGCAACAATTATGTCAAATATGCCACAATAGCCCAGATTCCCTATTCTTATAATCTTTCCTGTGAGTTTTCCCTGGCCTCCAGCAATTGTTACACCATATTTTACTCTCATTATCTTTGTGATATCTTTTGCTTCAATTCCTTCCGGAACTTCAATAGAAGTTACGGAAAAGCCACGCTTACTTTTATCTTTAACCAGAGGCTCAAGTCCCATTTTTTCTATTGCTCTCTGTACAGCAAGAGAGAGTACTCTGTGCCTTTCAAAAACTTTTTCCAGACCTTCGTCAAACATCATATCCAGTGCCTTATTCATTGCTACTATTATTGATATTCCGGGCGTCCATGGTGTCTGAGGAGGTGTTTTCTGCGCATAGCTCCTTGCTGTTCCGAGGTCGAAATAAAACCTTGGAAGATTTGCACTTTCATTTAGTTTCCAGGCTTTTTCGCTAACACTTATAAATGCAGCACCTGTTGGAGCACTCAGCGCTTTCTGCGAACCACCAATTACAACATCCAGCCCCCAGTTATCAGTCTCGAGGTTAGATGCACCCAGACCGCTTATAGCATCTACTATTAAGATAGCTGGATAATTTTTTACAATATTACCTATTGTCTCAATGTCATTTATTGCACCTGTAGAAGTCTCACTGAACTGAAGCAACACTCCTTTAATATCAGGGTTATTATCCAGAGCATTTTTAATATCATCAGGATTTGCTGTGTCCCCCCATTCATAATCAAGAGCAATGACATTTAATCCATATCTTGTGCAGATCTTTTTAAATCTCTCACCAAAGTTTCCAATACTCGCAACAAGTACCTTGTCACCGGTAGAAAAGAAATTAACAACTCCTGCTTCCATTGCACCTGTTCCCGATGAAGTTAATATAAATACATCATTCTGGGTTTTGAATAATTTTTTTAATTTTTCGGTCACTTCTATAAATATTTTTGAAAATTCCGGAGACCTGTGGTGCATAAGTGGTCTTGCATGCTCAAGCAGTACTTCTTCGGAAATTGCCGTAGGACCGGGTGTCATTATATATTTTTTTATCATCCTGTCTTCCCTTTCTTCTTCCTTTTATTTTTCTAATAATTTTTTATTATAATCTTTTTTATAATAAGTTTGTTATAAATGTATTATAACTGCTGCTAATTAATATATCTTACCCTATTTAATAATCACTTTAATTTAATACTTCTCCAATTTAACAGCTAGTACTTGCTGCCCCTGGTACAGGCAATCTTACCGGTTCTTACAAGTTCAAGTATTCCAAATGGTCTTAAAAGATCCTGAAGAGCTTTTACTTTCTGACTGCCACCGGTAATTTCAATAATCAGAGTCTTTTTCGCTACATCAACAATATTAGCACGAAAAACATTTACTATTTCAACTATTTCACCTCTTGTTTTTGAATCAGCATTTACCTTCATGAGCACAAGCTCCCTTTCCACAATATTCGAAGGTTCCAGCTCCTGGATTTTTATGACATTTATCAGCTTATAGAGCTGCTTTATAATTTGCTCAACGCTGTGCTCATCTGCATCAACCACAAGTGTAATCCTGGATATCTTTTCATCATCAGTGGGACCAACTGCAAGGCTTTCAATATTATAGCCCCTTCTGCTGAAAAGACCTGATATTTTTGCAAGCACCCCTGCTTTATTTTCAACTAAAACCGATATAATATGATTCATGATATCACCTGTTATTTTAAATTTTTAAATGCCAAACTTTTTAAACGCTCTCCAGCATGTTGCTTATCGAAGAGCCCGGTGCTACCATTGGATAAACATTCTCTTCACAATCAACATGAAAATCTACAAGTACAACATTATCAATACTGAGAGCTTTTTTTATTGCATCCTCTACATCTTCTTTTTTTGTCACTCTCAGGCCTACACCACCATAAGCCTCAATTAGCTTTACAAAATCGACAGACTCTCTTATGCAGGTGTTAGAATATCTTTTGTTCCAGAAAAATTCCTGCCATTGTCTTACCATACCAAGATATCCATTATTTAAAAGCATGACTTTTATATTTATTTTATTTGAAACTGCTGTTGCAAATTCCTGGGAAACCATCTGAATGCTCCCGTCTCCAGCTATATTTATTACTGTTTTATCCGGCCTTCCAATTTTTGCACCTATTGACGCAGGCAGACCAAACCCCATAGTCCCCAGACCACCAGAAGAAATAAGTGTTCTCGGTTTTGTATACTTATAGAACTGCGCTGCCCACATTTGATTCTGGCCAACTTCAGTACAAATTATGGCATCTCCTCCAGTAAGCTCATATATTTTTTCTACTACATAGGCAGGCTTTATTTTATTTGATTTTCTATCATAGTCTAAAGGAAAATCCTCCTTTAATTTTTTTACTCTTGCAAGCCATTCTTCCCGGTTCTGAGTTTCTTTCTTTTCGATGTATTTATCATATTCTTCTTTTAAATCTGTAAGAATAGTTTTCGCGTCTCCTACAATAGGAATGAGTACTTTAACATTCTTCCCAATTTCTGCAGGGTCAATATCTATATGTATAACTTCTGCTTCAGGTGCAAATTCAGATAACTTGCCTGTAATTCTGTCATCAAATCTAACACCCACAGCAATAATCAGGTCACATTCGGTAAAAGCAA
>JAQVEM010000006.1 GCA_028697935.1 Actinomycetota bacterium | reverse complement strand
TCTTGAATTTATCCTCCTTAATATGTTTGATGATTTTCTATATTATTATGGAGGTTCTTGATGGCCCATTTCAAGTTAATCTTTAATTAACACATTTTACTTTTACAGAAAATATAACACAGACTCTTTAACATTTATAGTTCCAAAGGCAGTAACTGTTATATTAACCAAAAAAAGAAATAAAGTTATTACAATTAGACAAATAGAAATTTGCTTTTTCATATAAACCCTCCTTTATTTATTTTTCATTACTTAACTTTTTATATCTCTTAAAATAAATAGTAGCAAACCAATATGCCAAATTCAAACACATACAATACAAATATTCAGCATAGGGTATGGCAAGGGGAATGATTTTTATCCTCTTGCCATACCCTATGTACATCCTTATGAAAAGCATGTCTTCAGATAAAACAGCGAAGAAAAAGTGAATTCCTTTTTGAGCTGTTTTTCTGAAGGTATGCTCTTTTCTCTTTGTCTTTTCTCTTCTATTTTACCCGCCTTTATTCCCAGCATGTCCTTCAATTGCCCTGGAGAGAATAAATAATTTTTTCTTCCTTACCAGGGCTGTTGAAGGAGATGCGCACAGAAAGGGATAAAAAAACGGCTGATAATAAACTAATGCTTTGAAATGAGCTATTGAAAATGGCTCATTTGAAAGCATAGGGCTGGGCAACGGTAAAGCGGAGGCGGCATCAGAGAGACGGTCTGACGGCGGATTATTTATTTTCAACGGAGAGAATAGGCACGCGGCTCCTGTGGCGCCGCACCAAATAGCTATGAGGTGTGCATCACGCCACAGGAGTAAATATATTTTACATAACTCAGCATTATCGTCTGCCCAGCTTGCTGGGTGAGATAATGGCAAGTTATGTAATGTATGTTGGAGAAGCGTGCCGTCGTCTGTTATTCCATTTGATAATAAAATTGGAACTCTTCACCGGAAAGACTTGTTCATAGGTAACGATATACCCGCAGCTGGTGCTGTGAGAGTTACGTATAAACAGTGCCCTGACAGGCGGAAGTTCTGCAAAAACCTGTGTGTGTCTGTTCTTCAATTTTTATAGGTAGCGATATGCCTTCATTTATTCCGGCAGAGTTACGTATAAAACTCGTACTATTCATAAATTAAAGGTATAAAGATAGCTACCTTTAGATAAGCCATTTATACTTGATTCAAGCAAAAAAATGGAATGGTAATTGGGTGAAAGGTATAGGTATTTGAAAAATATTTAAGTTTTAATACTATTTAATGTATCTTCATCAATATATTTTGTAATTTCTAATAAATTATTTTCTTTTTGTTTTTTCTTAAAATCAAATATAGTAATTCCAGTAAATTTTCCACTTTTAAGAGATTTTCTTACAAGATACCCGTTTTTTTCATCGGACAAAGATGGTTCATTTTTGCATATATTTATATATAAAATATCGTATTTATCATCATAATTATATGATATCCTACGTCTTGGCATATTGCAAATTGCCCCAACTTTCTTTAATTTTATCAGTTAAATATGCAGTTATTACATTACCAGTCTTATTGGTCTCAAACTCTACTACCGTCGTTACATAAAGTTTATTATATTTTCTATACTTACCTAACCCGTAATATACTTCTCTGTTAAAGTGAGTTGAGTCTTCATAAATATAGTCAGGATTTTCTATTGTTTTTTTTATGCAATCAGGATCTGATTCAATTTCTTCGTGACCTTTAATAATATGGTCATAATAATGACTAGTACTTAAAGTTATTCTTCTATTTAATGGATCTTTTGTTGAGAAAAAATCATTCATAGCATTTATTAAACATTCTTTTTATTAGCACGTTCTAAGGTTTTTAGCTTACTAGGTGTTATGATTTCCCCAAAATCATTTTCATATTTTTTAATTATATCTGTTAGTATATTATTAAATTCTTTGGCATGTTGATAGCTCATTGTAATGGTGGCCAGAAACCTATCTCTAAAAGAAGGGGTTTCTTCTCTGCCTTCGGAATCTTCTATAATTCGTCTATAAAAAGAAACCTGAATATCATACGGAGAGCCTTGGACCTTTACTACGTTTGAATAGTAATTCTTATTATTTGTATTGCTTTCAGAATTATTCATATTATACTCCTTTAAAAAACAGCGTACTTATATAAATTTTAACATATATTATATGTATTAAAAACATTTTAATACATAGACGGCTTAAATACAAAAAGAGGGTTATTGGGAAAGAAAATGGTCCACCCTGAAAGAAAATCTTCTGAAAAAAGAATGCTTCTGTTTTATATTTTAAATACGAAGAACAAAACCCAGTATAATAGTCAGCATTTTCACTCGCAAACCCTTGATAAATATAGAAAATACCCGGTAAAAAGTGAACGGTTTTTTGTATTTTTCTTTGCATTTCAATTATAGTGGAATTCGTCTATTATATGTCTCGCTTTTAAGACTCGGAGCGCCTTCTTAACTGTTCGCGAATTTGTTTTTGCAGTTTTCGCGATCCGATTTATAGAAGGATACTCTCCATCAAATACGGTTCCTAAAAGACAGATAATACTTCTCTGAGTATTGTTCAGATCAGGCAGCAGTCTTAAGTTTTTTACCAAAATATTGCTTTCACCCAACTGGCCGCCTTTAAAGTGGTATCCGCAGTGTTCACAGATGATATAAGATAATTTTTCCCTGATTCTGCTGCAGCTGTACTTGTATTGTCGTTTGTATATCTTTTTTAATTCTTTTTCAGTTAAGGGCTTTTCAATAGACCTGTTTTTCTTTTCTATAATATTTTTAGCATACTCCTGGGCATTTTTATTCTGAATCAATAGATTATAGAGAATAAATAAGCTGATATCCCTCTCCCTTTCTTTGAGATCTTTTCTTAGTATCTGTTTAATACAATCAACATTGGTCCCGTGATATCTGGGCATTTTAAAGGCCGACTGTTTGCCGGCCGTTTTGTCATTATTTTGGGAAATCAATGTTTCTGGAATCGGGGATATTCTACTAAGGGGTACTTCGTAAGTGTAGGTGTGGTCATTTATCACTGAGGGCGGTGCAATTATATAATTACCGTTACTTTTAAGTTCAAGGGGATAGCCGAAAAGCAGACTGGTACTTTTAACCTCCCGGCCATTTAGATTAAAATAATAGTGATAGCCTCTATTGGTTTTTACTCTGGTAGTTTCCTGTATCTCAGGAACTCTTTTTTTAATTGCAGGCAAAAGAGCAATATCATCTACATCAATCACTGCCAGCTGGCTGATAGAGCCTGTAACAATACCTATATTGTGAGTATTAAATTGTGTATGCCATCTTTGTATTTCTTCTTCTGTCGCCCTTTGATATTGATATTTTTTCCAATAGATACAGGGTCTTTTTTTATGGTCAACAGGAATCAGACTATATCTGTTTTTTAGATATTGATAAATAATATTTTGAATATAACTCAAAACAATGTCCGGACCGGAAGAAAGCCCGAACAAAAGCAGAGACTCCAACCATGCCCTTTCTGCCTTTCAACTATATTAAAATATTACAGATGTGGTTCGACTATATTACGGCTACAAATAAATATTAAAATGTACTGACATAATTTATCTGATCAAAAAGCATGTCTAAAACGTGTTTATAGTATTACTCATACTGTCTGTGGGCTGTAGTACTTATAAATAAAAAAGGGAGTGTATTATAGATAAAACACTCCCGCAAGTAACAATATTATAGCACTTAAAAAGGTATTTTAAGTATAAAAAATATAATTGTAATTAATTCTATGCAGAATGTTCAAAAGGTTCTCATTTTTATCGTAAATATCTATTCTTCTTCCCTGTTTTTGTATTTGGCTATAGTCCATTTAGCTTCTGCTGGCCGCTTTCTTTTTTAATATTCGGTTTTCTGCAAGGCTTAATAACAGTGGGGCAATTTAAAAAATATACCTATTTTTTATCTTCGAATAGTTTATATTCAAAAAACCACACAAAAATAAAAATAAAAACCACACATACCAGGTTTTTTGCCAGTCGAAAGGGTAATAGTATTTATGAGTAACTGATGCAATAATAACTACTTTTTCAACACTTACATAATATGCAATCGTATAGGCAATAAAGAAAAGTATAATTGGTATAAATATTGCCAAAATTATTTTCTGCTTTTTATTTACATTCCGGAAAAATTTATTCCATATACCTTCTACCTTTTTAATAATTTTCCTTTCCTCCTTTGGATCTTTTTCGTGTCTCTTTTCGCTATTTTTTTTGGTTCTTACAATTGCTATCTCTTTATTTTGATTATTAGTAATATCATTCAAAGGTTCATTACATTTTTTACAAAATCTAGCATCTTCCTCATTTTTAGTTTCACATAACGGACAAATTTTTTTCATTTTTACACTCCTCCTAAAAATGGGCAATAAGATTGAGGAATGCGGGAATAAAAATAGATTTATCTATGAGTATAGAGCATTGCATGCAGAGTTATTTTATATTTATATTTATTTAATTTTGCCGGATGCAATCCTTTCCTTTATAATTTCTCTCTTCTTTTCATCCAGAGCAGCCTGTACTATCTTTGATATTTTACCTTTGGCTCTCTCTTTATTCAGCTGGGTTTTCCAGAAATCATCCAGTCTGTTTTCTGCCTCCCGGTCAATTTCAGCCTGTTCTTCAGGCTTCAGGGAATGATAAAACCGGTCCAGCTTTTTATTCTCTTCCCAGATTATTTTTTCCTTTTTTTCACTTTCTTTTTTGTTTACATTATCAAGCTTATCCTGTTTTTCTTTTGCTATAATTTCCTCTTTCTCTTTCAGATACTCTTCCGGTACATTCCAGCCCTCTTTGATTGCTTTAACAATATAAGCCGCCTTATCCCCTGCTTCACAGTATTCAATCGCCTCAATCCAGTCCTTGATTCTGTTATGATCATAATTTTTTACCAATCTGATAGCGGTTATTTTAGAAACATTCAGGGCAGTCAGCCTTCCGATCAATACATCATCGCGGGCAGTCAAATTTTTATCAGCCCTACTATCTTTTTTTATTGCCGTATCATCTGTTTCTGTAAATTCAGGCAAATAAATATCATCTTCAAAATCAATATTTTTTTCTTTTACACTTCTCATCTCTTTTCTAGCTCTTTCCCCGGGCCAGTAATAGAGAAGCCAGTCATTTTTGCCGTTTTCACTCCATTTAAATTGTGAGATAAAGCCGGTATCTTTTAACTCATTATTTCCAGGATCCAGCTGCTGTCTGGCAAGTGAGAGATATTTTTGCGGTTTAACCGGCAGGAGCCGGCACAGTTTGGAATAGCGGTAGCAGATAAATGCGCCTCTTTTGTTCCTTAAACCGTAAAATTTAACGCCCAGTATCTCATAAAGTCTGGATGCAATTTTACTCTCTAAACTCTTCATATAGTTGTAGTCAATCGGTTTTATATAAAATGAGTTAATATTTTGTAAATATATATCACTTAAATATAATAAATTTGTTTCTGCTACAATATCCCCTTCTATTTGATCACCTCTAAAAATAACCCCATCATATATTCCAAAAACTTTAGATAACCATTTTTTTTCTCTTTTGTAATATAAGGCACCTTCTGACTTTATAGTAGTTGCTCTTATCTTTTCTAAGGATTGTCTTACTTTTTCAAAATTTCCTCCGCCTTTAAAGCTGATTCCCATTCTTTTACATAGCTCATATATTGAAAAAGTTATTGGATTTTTAACTTCCCCTTTTTCTTTTAAAATTTCACTAATAATTTGCTCTAATGCTTTATGAACTTCTCTGTCAAAAGGACCTGGATATCCATATTTGGGATTTGCCGAAACATTCCATATTATTTCTACTGTTTGTTCATTTCTTTGGACAATATCTCTATATTCAGTTTCAAGTTTTTTATTTGTTCTTTCTAATAAAAAGAAAGGAAATATTAATAAATTTACTTCTGAATTTATTATTCTTGGTAAATCAATTTCATTTTTATTATCTATGGTATCGGGTAGCTCTTTTGTCATTTACAATTCCTTTTAAGGTAAAGCAACAACACGTATATGTTGTTGTTATTATATATATTAAATATATTATATTGTGAAGGTAAACTTTATAATATAAAGAGATTTTTGATTATTCCTTAATCCAAACTTAAGTATTCCTTAATCCAAACTTAAGTATTCCTTAATCCAAACTTAAGTATTCCTTAATCCAAACTTAAGTATTCCTTAATTTTTAATATTATTTATTATTTAAGTCAAATGCCACTAATATTTACTATAAAAACTTATATTTTTTAAATCAAACTATGGTATTTCTTAATCCAGAATGTAATAAATATTATTTTAAAATTCAGTGTATTTTTTAAATAAACAGTATAATTTATTCATATTTAAAGGAACCGATCCGGTACCGATACGGTGAGTATGTAAAATTTTACCAGGTACCGAAACCAAATTTGACATTTTTTAATATTAGTGTAAAATAATAAGTGGATAGGAATATAAAGAACATATTTCTATCTAAAGCGGGTAAGTCCTGGACTGGTATACTACCGGAAGGGTAGTATAAACTAGATGTAAGCTAGTTGCCATCAGGGGCCGCTTTTTTGTTTTAAGAGTTAAAATAAAGCCGTTTATTCTGTACAATATTCCCTTCCAAAGTTTCAATATATTTTTTATTATCCTGCTCATAATTTTTAAAAATACTATTGGCGACAAAATCTACAGCCTGCAATCCGTAGGAAGTTATGGAATCGAGATATTCAATATTAAGCTGTAGATGGTATAAATTTTTTTCATAAAATATCTTATATTTTAGATAATCCCCAAATCGTATCCCTTTGGATACTTTACTTATTCTTTTATCAGCTATAAGGCATATATTATTTGCCTTTGTTTTCTCCAAATATGGGACTACTATCAAATTGACCATATAATTATAAAAGATGTTAGTATCTTTACGTAATGTTTCATTTATACCTTGTTTTTTTGTAGTAATGGAATATATATCAATTGGCAATGAACATATTTCTTTTAAAATATCCATCCGTAATCGGTAACTGCTTTTGTTTCCTTTAATTTCAATTCCTTTGGAAATGTTATATTTTCTTTTAACTTCTATAAATTTTCTTTTTAAAAGTAGATTTGTTTTTTGACTCATTACTAAAAAAGAAATAACAAAATGTTTTGAGGAGCCTTTGTTAAATCCTAAATCACCTGATTCATCTAAGTATATAAATATTTTACTCACTAAAACTAATCCTTATTAATCCTTTAAGTATCTATTGTTTTAAATGATTGAAAAAATATAACGTTTTGACGTTTTAACGTTATAGCGTTATTATAATAAACAGATCAATCATCATTATTTGGTACTGTATGGCCCCCGCTGATATATTGTTTTAGATTGTCCTCTGTAACGTGCCATTTACCGCTTATTTTTCGTCCCTTTAAGGTACCGTCTCTAAAATAGACCCGAATGGTTGCCTCAGTGCTTTTCAGCATTTCTGCAACCTCTCTGACATTATAAAGTTTTACGCCACTCACTATTAATGGCATGCTGGTCCTCCTGTTTTGTTAAACTTCAAAGTAATATAGCGTTTAAACGTTTTAACACTTTAACGCTATAACGTTATAGCACTAAAACGTTTTGACGTCTTAACGATTTGACGTCAAATATTTTCATTGATTAATTTTTCTATAACATCACTGATGGATATTTCATTTGCAGCGGCATATACCCGGAGCTTCTTTGACTGGCTGGCTGTAAGATAAATTGTATGCCGTTTTTTGACTGACGTTTTAGCGTTTAACCGTTTTGGTTCTTTAACGTTATAACGTTTTGACGTTAAAACATCATTATTTTTATCTTTTCCTGGCTCCTTTTTTTCCGATTCCTCGCGGGTATCCTGAATCCAGCCCAGAGGGCTGTCCTTTAAAGGATCTGAACCCAAGCGTTCTTTTTTTGCCATCTGATTACCCTCTATTAATAATTTCGTGGCAAAGATTTAGATAATCCTTTGCACCGTAACTGTTTTCTTTATACTCAAAAATAGTCTGGCCATAACTGGGGGCTTCGGCAAGGGATACGTTGTCCCTGATAAATGTTTTAAAAAGTCTGCTGCCGAAATATTTTTCAATTTTTTCTACAACCTCTTTGTTGAGATTTTTTCTGTTATCAAATCTGGTAGCAATAATCCCGGTTATCTCAATATTTTTATTGAGTCTTTTCTTTACAATATCGACCGTGCTGATAAGTTTGCTCATACCCTGTAAAGCCAAAAATTCAGTCTGCAGGGGGATATAAACTTCTCTTGCAGTAGTCAGCGCATTGAGCGTAAGAAGTCCCAGGCTGGGCGGACAGTCAAGCAGAATATAATCATAATTCTGTATTTCCTCCAATGCTTCCTTTAATAAAAATTCCCTGCCGGCAACACTGGACAGCTCCAGTTCTGCTCCTGACAGCTCAAGAGAAGAGGGGATGAGGTCCAGACCGTTTCTGGTTATAATTATTTCTTCAACCCGGCAGAGTCCTTTAAGAAGATTATAAACAGTATTTTGAAGAGTGTGGGCTTCGATTCCCAGGCTGTAAGTAAGATGTGCCTGTGGGTCAAGATCAATCAGTAAAACTTTTTTTCCCAACTTTGACAGGCCGGCACCTATATTCATAGTACAGGTAGTTTTACCGACTCCGCCTTTTTGATTGATAAAAGCAATTGTTTTCATAATATTTTTTGACTTTAACCTACATTGTTTTACATTTCTTATATATTATCATATAATTTTTAATATTAAAAGATATTTCTTTATAGAGATATTATAGAAAATCTAAAATGAAGAGGAAAATATCTTTTGAGGAAATGAGTAAACAATAATATTATATTTTTGAGTTGAAGTAATATAGTGTAGGTTTAATTATAGTCTTTGTATTTCTGTATACAAAAATCTTTAATGGCAAGGGGTATATCGTACAAAGTAATAAAAATATGGGCATTAAAATATCTAAGGTTTTTCATCTAATAAGAAGTCCTTTTCAGATTCATTTAAATTATTGAACATAAGTCTTTTAGCTAAATCAGGCTCATGGTTCCTAATTGCAAAATAGAGCTTTTTGTGATTAGTTAAATATTTTAGAGAATAGCTTTTATCTTTATAGAATTCTATAGATATTTTTGACCATATTTTATCTTGTTTATTTACAAGGATATCTTCAATTATTTTGTAAAATATGGGGTTTTTTGTTGCTTTAGCAATTTCCAAATGAAAAGCCTCATTGTATTTAAAAAGCATTTTTAATTTCTTTTCTTTAATAGATTCTTCCATTTTCTGCTGAATTCTTTCTATATTTTTTAATTCCTTTGTATTTGCTCTTTCCGCTGCAAGATATGCTATTTCTGGTTCAATTATTTTTCGTACCTCAAATATTTCTGATGGTGTAAATTCTGTTTCAAATCTATTTATAACAGCCTTTTCAATATTATAAGTGTGTAAATCTTTATTAACAAATATACCCTTACCGGGTTTTCGGTAAATTATGCCTAATATTTCTAAGCCACATAAAGCTTCCCGGACAGAGGGCCTAGATACATTGAGTTTTTCAATTAACTCATTTTCATTTGGTAGTTTGTCTCCTGGCTTAATTTCATTATGTTTTATCCAATCTATGATTTGTTCCATTATTATTATGTACATTTTTTTATTGGTAGGTTTTACCATTCTAATATCGCTAAGCATTTCTCTCTCCTTTATGATCTTAAAAACTTAACTACGATGTTTTTTTACAGAAATATTTTTAAATTGGCTAACAGTCTCAATTATAGCTTTTTCAACGGGAATCCTTTCTATACTCGAAGCCCCGATATAGCCAACGACATCTGTATGTTCGTATATGTATTTTGTCTCTTCTGGGGTTTCTATTGGCCCACCGTGAGATAGACATATTATATCTGGATTGACTGATTGTGCAGCTTCTACAATACTTTGGGTTTTTTTAGCAGCTTCATCTAAGGATAAGATATTTTTAAATCCGACTAATCCTCCTTTTGTTCCCCCAACATGAGCACAAACACAATCAACGCCCATTTTAGCCATTGCTTTCGCATCATCAGGTAAAAAAACATAGGCAATGGTAAATATATCCATAGCCCGGGCTATCTTTACCATTTCAAGTTCTCTAAAAAATCCCATACCGATACCGTCTCTAGTATCACGATATCGTCCCTCATAAGAACATATTGTTGGAAAATTAATTATACCTGAATACCCAACTCGAACAAACTGGTCTAGCATTAATTCTATATCCAAAATAGTAGGATCATCTGCTTCTACCCCAGCAATAATAGGTGTATTTGTTATTACATTTGATAGCTCTTGACACATGCCTAACGTTACGGCATTGGAATTACCAAGCCTTGAGGTAGGCAAGCCCATTAATCTTGACTTGCCCGTACTGTAAACTACTATTAAATCGGCTCCTCCCATCTCGGCACATTTAGCTATTATTCCTGCACTGCATCCAGCTCCAATAATAGGTTTCCCCTCGTTTATATTTTCCCTTATTCTACTTAAAATTTGTGACCTTGTAATTTTTATTTTCAATCCCAGTTCTCCTTAATTTGTTTTTTTAATAAAGTTATGTAGATGTTAACTATTTCTTTTGCAAATATATCATCGTTAATGTGAGCATTAATTTCTAAAATATCAACGTTCTTTTGTGCATAAAATTTTAAAGTTTTGATAAAAGATTTGTCAATTTCTTGATTATAAAAAACCTCGCCTATTTTGTCCCTAGCAGAAAATCCTTTCATTGGAATTACTACAGCAATTGGCCCTCGTGCTCGATTAGCTCGTTCTGCTACAATTTTACCTAAGATCTCATTTTCTTTGGCATTTGTTCTGATTAGTCTAACATATGGGCCGTGATCACACCATTTGCGATCTTTAAGGCTAATAAATGCACTTTGCTGTTTAACAGAATCTTGTGTACTAAAAATAAGCATATCTAAACCACCTGGAACAATAATTTGTGGTAGTCCCCTTTGACCTGCTATTTCTAATCTATCTTTGCGGTCAATTAAAGTTTTCATAATAAATATTTTTACTAATTCATTTGGAGTTAAATCTATAATTCCATTAACCAGATCTTCTTCTATTAATTTTTCTAGTATTTTTGTTCTATTATGAAATACTATAAGTTCCATACCTCTTTTCTCCAGAAGTGATTTGATCTTCATAACAGCTTGAGTGGTAACGCCAAGTGAAGTGATTCCTATGGCGGGTTTTATCTCGTTATCTTGCAAATCAATATCTACCATGCCCGTTATTGCTCCTGCTGCTAGAGCCAAGGTATTTTTTATTAGCTTGTTAAGGCCAAGTATATCTACGGGTGCCTGCATTATTGTAATATCCCCTTCATCTGTAAATTCAGGTCTTGTAGTAACCATGAGCTTTGGTATGCCTATAGGTAATTCTTTCATAACCGAAATGCCTATAGTTGTTCCACTTGACCCACCTAAAGATATCAGACCATGTAGTTTCTCTGCAGAATGTAATTTTTTACATATTAATATTGCTCCTTTTATAATCACATTCATAGTGTATGCTCGATCTATTTCTTTTCTATAAAATTCAGACTCTATAAGGTCCTTTAAGGAGGTGCCACCTGCTTCTGCAACATTTTCTTTAGGAATATCGGCCTTAACCCTTGAACTATCTAATATACCTGTATCTATAACTATGGTTAAAAATCCTTTTGTTTCTATTAGGTTTTTAAGGTATTCTACTTCAAATTCTTTAGTATCAAGTGTTGCTAGAACTACTATCGTTTTTTTCATATTAGCTGTCTCTCTAGTATTGAATTTTTTAAATTTTATTAAATAAAAAGTAAGCCATTGTTTTATTTTCAATTATCAACATTTATTTATTTTTTGTAACCACTCCTTTTTTAACCTTATAGCTGTTTCAGTAATTCCCAGCCCTCCTAGCATAGTATCTTTTAATTCCATAGGCATAAGAATTTGAATATTTCTCATAGCAGATATAACTTCATCAGGGGGTATAACGCTTTGAATTCCCACCAGAGCCATATTCGTTACTGCCATAGCATTTACTACCCCAATAACATTTCTTTTTATACAGGGAACTTCTACTGGACCAGCTACGGTGTCACAAACTAAACCAGAAAGATTTTTTAGAGCTAATGCCATAGCATTTACTATTTGTTCTGAGCCCCCTCCTGCCATTTGTACAGCAGCAGCAGCAGCCATAGAAGAAGCAACACCAATTTCGGATTGACAGCCACCCATAGCACCTGATAAAGGCAAAGTATAAGCAATTACAACACCAATTCCAGCGGCTACTAGAAGGGCATCTACAATATCTCGTTCTTTTGATTGTAATTCTTCTGCTGTAGTTAAAATAACCGCTGGGATAACACCAACAGCACCAGCGGTGGGGGCCGCTACGATTTTACCCATTGAAGCATTTACTTCACCGCAGGCGATTGCCCTAGCTATCGCGAGAGAGAAAGCATTCCCATAAAGTAATTTATTTTTATTTACAGCCTCATAAACTAGTTTTGAATCTTTGCCACTCATCAAACCCCCAACTAGCTCATTATTCATAGTAAGTCCTTGAATAATCTCCTCTTTCATAGCATGCCATATTTTTTTTATCATGCTTTTTATCTCTTTTTCTGTTAATCCACTTCTTTGTGATTCGTATTTTATGACAACCTGTGGAAGACATTCGTTATAATCTTTAGCAATGGTCAGCATTTCTTTAATAGACGTAAAGAGGGGAACACTATTTCTTAACTTGTAAGAATAAAGTGAGGTGATTGGCCTTATAAAATTTATTCCTTTTATATTCATTATAAGTTCAAATTTTGATTTATCTACAGGACTATCTAAATAAATACATATTAAATATCTTGAATTGCCCTGTATTGTTTCAATAGAAGTAATCTTCTCACTAAGGATGTCTTGCATTTGTGAAATAATATTAGAATTATTTTCCTCTATAATTAAAAGTATCATGTCCTGACTTCCGTTAAAATTAACCTTGAATTCATCAATATCAGTTATAATTATCTCTCCTCCACCTATAGAGATGGAATTAATTTTAAATGAGTGCGAAGCAGACTTAAGAGTAATATCTATAGTATTTGGGTTCTTATTGGACATTGTTTGAGTATATATTTGTATATCGATTTTTTTGTTGTTAGCTAGAGTGAGCGCCTCTTTAATTTTAGAGTCGTCTAACTTTATTCCTAGTAATCCTGCAACCACTGCCCTATCAGTCATGTGCCCTCTGTAGGTTTCAGCTAAAGAATTATAAAAAGAGAGCTTGATTTCTTTGGGCTCTTCTCCTAGAATCATTCTGGCAAAATTACCTATCCGTACTGCACCACCGGTGTGATTGCTTGATGGCCCAACCATTATAGGTCCTAGTATATCAAATATACTTAATGTTCGGTTTTTTAAATTCATAATTTTACAACCTTTCTAAAATTATACTAATAAATTAAGTTTTTAGCTTGACTTTTTATATTTATATAGTAATATATATATAAATATATATTAATATATCAAGTAAGTCAAGTAACAATCGTAATAACAGTTTAACAGATATGTCTGTGTGTTGAATACATAGATTAAAAAGGAGCAATTATCACTATGGATAATAGACAAAGTGTACTGATTACAGGTGGTTCTGGTAGAATTGGAAAATTTATAGTTAACAATTTAAAAGATTACTATAAAGTTGTTGTATATGATACAAAAAAACCAAAACAATCAGATGTAGATTTTATAGAAGGCGATTTAAGGGATTTAGATAAATTCCGACAGGTTACTAAGAACATAGATAATATTATTCATCTAGCAGCATATTTTACTGATCGAGTAATGCCAAGTTATTCAGAAGGTTGGGATGTAAACTCTACAGGGACATTTAATGTTTTTGAATCAGCAGTTAGAAATAATGTTAAAAAAGTTGTGTATGCTAGTAGTATTTGTGCTACGGGAATAGCCACGTGGGTCACATCTGACCATGGATTAGAATATTTTCCTGTTGACGAAAAACATCATTGTAGACCGGAAAATTTATATGGAGTGACAAAATTGTTAGCTGAAAAACTTGCGTGGATGTATGCTATAAGGTCTGAAACTATTTTTATTGGTTTTCGCATAGCAACAGTTTACTTTAAATCAATGGAAGATGGAATTGATGAGAGCACATCGAGCATAGTAAATAAATTTATTAAAGATCCTACTATATTTTTGAATTTAGAGCCTCTACCAGATGAAAAAAGGTCGACCTACAAAATTGCAGATCCACGGTCTGCTGAGAAAGATTTGACATGGCAGTATATAGATGCCAGAGATTTGGCACAAGCTTTTAAACTTGCTTTGTTGAAAAACAATATAAAATATGAAATTTATAACATTGGAGCTGCTGATACCCCTACTAGCTGGGAATCATTAAAGCTAGCTAAATATTTTTATCCCGAAGTCCCAATACTGGATCCATCTAGTTTCCTAATAGACAAGAAAAAACCACTTTGGGACATTAAAAAAGCCCAGCAAGAGTTGGATTACAAGCCTCAGCACTCATGGAAAGAATATCTTTAAAAAAGTATAATATTACTTTGTTTAAAATAAAAAGTCGGATGGAAGGATAATTTATTATGAATAAGGTTAATCATATTGGATATATTGTCAAAGACGTTGACAAAGCTATGGAACTATTCAATAAATCTTTCGGGGTACAAAATTGGAAAGTGATAGAACTAACTCCTCCCAATATTTATGATGCAACATATTATGGTGAAAATGTTGAACACTCATTTAAGGCGGCAAAAACCACAATTGATGATCTTTCAATAGAGCTAATTATGCCTTTAAGTGGAAAGAGTGTATATTCTAAATTTTTAGAAGAGCGAGGAGAGGGCATACACCACATAGCTAAGATTTATACAGAGGAAGAGGAATTCAAATTAGCTGTCGACAAATATGTAAAACATGGAGGGAAAATTATTCAAAGTGGCCGATGCAAATTAGAAAATGGAGGAGAGTCACATTACTATTATATAGAAAAAGATGCTCTTGTGTTAGAAGTGTTATTTAGAAAGTAGCGATAATCAATATTTAATCTGTATAAATACCTATCTTAAAGAATACTTTTTAATATTAGACGATATAGTGCATGGCATATTGAACCTTTCAAATAATATAGTAATATAGATGGTTATATAAAATATGTTTTTAAAATAAACTATTAAATAAAATTTATAGAATAAAAGGATATGGACAATACATCTTTAAGTCATTTTGTGCAAGTTACTATTAATGGACTCTCTATGGGATGCGTTTATGCCCTGGTGGCTGTAGGCTATGGCATGGTATATGGGATATTAAATATGATTAACTTTGCGCATGGAGAAATATATATGTTTGGTGCCTATATTGCATATAGTGCTCTGGTGTGCAAGATGGGCCTTTTCTCTTCTATATTGTTGAGCCTATTTTTTTGCGGCGTTTTAGGAGTAACTGTAGAAAGACTAGCGTATAAACCATTGCGAGAAGCTAGTAGAATAGCCCCCGCATTAACAGCAATGGCAGTTGCTTTACTCATAAGAAGCGCAGTTATGATTATATGGGGCTCAAGTCCAATAATGTTTCCACAAGTTATAAATAATAAACCCATTATATTAAATAATAACATAAGATTTTATCCTCTACAATTTTCAATTATTTTTGTCACAATAGTGATATGGGTATTTTCTTTATGGTTATTTAAATATACAAAAATAGGTAAAGCTATAAGGGCTGTTTCTCAGGATAGAAATACTGCTTGGCTTATGGGGATAGATGCAGACAAAATAGTTTCAATCGTATATTTATATGGTTCTATTTTAGCGGCAATAGCAGGTTTCCTCATTGCTAACTATTATATACTTCTTTTTCCTTTAATGGGATTTTTAGGTACTATAAGAGCTTGGACAGCGGCCGTTCTTGGTGGAATAGGTAAGCTATCAGGTGCTGTTATTGGCGGGTTATTGATAGGATTAGTTGAAAGTTTTGCTATGACATACATATCTACTGCTTATAAAGATGTGATTATCTTTATAGTGTTAATTATCATTCTGCTTGTGATGCCAAGAGGATTACTAAAAGGAAGAGGGCAAAAAGTATAAATTTTATATATGTTTAAAATAAAAAAGTTTAAGGAACACAGAGAAATTTATGAAAATTAAACTATCTTTTAAAACTTTTAATTATATTATTATAGGATTAGTACTTATAATTGCTCCTTTACTATTTATTAATAATTATTATATCATTTATTTATTAAGCATGTTTCTTATTTACAGTATTTTATGTCTCGGCTTGAACTTAATCACTGGAGTAGCAGGACAATTCTGTTTAGGTCATGCTGGTTTTTATGGAATGGGTGCATACATAGCTGCCCTTATTGCTACAAGGGCTGTAGGAATACCTTATTTATTAGAACTTTTATTAAGCGCTATTGGAGCAGGGCTGTTTGCCGTAGTGGTAGCTTATTCTTGTATCAGGGTAAGTGGTGATTATCTAGCAATAATTACATTAGCCTCAGCTGAGATGTTTAGGCTAACGTGCACAAATTGGGAATCATTAACAAATGGCCCAATGGGTATAATAGGGATTCCTTATCCACGCATACTGTCGGTTGCAATAAATAATAATGTTAAAATATATTACTTAGGGCTTGTGTATTTTTTTATTAGTTTATATCTGTGTAATTTGATATTACATTCAAAATATGGCCGTGCATTTAAGGCTATTAGAGAAGATGAAATAGTAGCATTATCTATGGGTGTGCCAGTTTTTAAGTATAAAGTATTGGTATTTTTTATTGGGGCCTTTTTTGCGGGTATTGCAGGTAATTATGTGGCACATCTCATAATGTTTATCAGTCCAGATAATTTCACCACCAACACCTCTATTTATTTAATAAATTCGATTATTTTAGGTGGCATAGGCACAATATCAGGCTCTTTTATAGGAGCGGGCTTAATGCTATTTCTTACAGAATTTTTAAGATTTGCACCAGCTGCCTGGAGAATGGTAGTTATGGCTATCGCAATAATCGTTGTTATGATAAAAATGCCGCAAGGAATTGCAGGGAGCGAGTTAGATTACAAAAAATGGTTTAATAAAATAATAAAGTAAGGGTTATTTTTTAAAATATGCAAGATAACAAAAAAACAACACCTATTTTAAAAGTTAAAAATGTTTCAAAATATTTTGGAGGGATCCACGCTCTCGATAATATTTCCTTTGAGTTATCTACTAATAAAATAACTGCTTTAATAGGACCTAATGGGTCTGGCAAGACAACACTTTTTAATGTCATAACAGGCTTATACAAAGCTACAAAAGGGTCTATCCATTTTAAGAAAAGAGATATTACAAAGGAAAGAATCGACAAGATTGCTAAAATGGGCATAGGAAGAACTTTTCAAAATATAAAATTATTTGCAAATTCAACAGTTTTAGAAAATGTAATGGTTGGGGCATACCAATTGCTTGATAACGAAACATTTATAGATGTAGTCTTTAATACAGCTGAGTACAGACAGTTGGAAAAAGAGATATTACATAAGACAGAGGAAATACTTAGATTCTTAGATTTATACAAAAAAAAAGAAACCCTTGTTAAATCACTATCATATGGAGATCGCAAAAGAGTAGAATTTGCCAGAGCAATTGTAGGAGATTCAAAATTGATACTACTAGATGAACCTGTTGCAGGAATGGTTGAAGAAGAAAAATTATTTTTGTTAGATAAAATTAAGGAATTGTCAAAAAAGAATGTAACAATACTGTTGATTGAGCATCAAATACGATTTGTGTCTGAGTTAGCAAGCAGTATTATTGTTTTAGATGAAGGGAAAAAAATAGCTGAAGGTAAGCCTGTGGAAATTCAAGAGAATCCTTTAGTTATTGAAGCTTATCTTGGGAAAGGAGCAAGATAATTTGCTTAAAGTCGAAAACTTAGTTGTTGAACGTGGAGATGCGTTGGTCCTAAATGGGATATCTTTATCCATTAAAGAAGGAGAAATAGTGGGCGTTCTTGGGCCAAATGGAGCTGGTAAGACTACTTTTTTATTAACTATTAGTGGGTTAGTAAAATATAAAAAGGGCAGTATTTTTTTTGAGGATAAAAATATAAAAGATTTGTCTCCTGCTTCTATCGTAAAACTGGGAATAGCTCATTGTCCGGAAGGTAGAAATGTTTTTGCAGATCTTACTGTAAAAGAAAATCTGGAAATGGGAGCCTATATTCGTAAAAGTGATGTTACGTTAAAAAGAGATATGGATAATGTGTTCGACAGGTTCCCTATTCTTGGGAAAAGACAAAACCAATTAGCTGGCACCCTGAGTGGAGGAGAACAACAAATGCTTGCAATATCACGAGCTCTTTTGTCTGAACCAAAACTTTTATTATTAGATGAACCATCTTTAGGATTAGCTCCAATTATAATAGAGGAAGTTTTTAGTATTATTAAAGAAATTAACAATAGGGGTGTAACCATATTGTTGATTGAACAAAATGCTAGAGTAGCTTTAGACATCGTTAATAAATCTTATGTTCTAGAGACCGGAAAAATTGTAATTCAAGGAACATCTAGTGATCTGAAAGCTGATAAAAAAATACAAAAAGTTTATCTAGGTATAAAAATATAATCAAAATGTGGTACTAGGTACGATAAACAATACAAGGATGGATAAAAAGTAACAGAAAGATAAATTATTTATTGAAAATATTTTGAGAATAGGAAGGAGGGGATGCTATAGTAGAGGACTTCTAATAGAAGAGTGTGTAAAGATAGTTGTTTGAAAATTAATTACATTGTAATTTACAGGGAGGTAAAAATGCGTATAGGTAAATATTTATTCCTATCAATAATAATTATTATGGGGCTTTTAGTTTCATTTAATGTATTAGCTGTAGAAAAATACAAAATTGGAGTTCCTATGCCCTTTACAGGGGACGGTGCTATGTATGGAGAGGTTGCAAAAGAGGGATTGCGAATTGCATTGAATGAAATTAACACTAGAGGGAATATTGAAATAGAACTTGTATATCATGATGATGAAGCAATTCCTGCTAATGCAGCTATTGTGGCTAATAGACTATCCATGGATAAAGATATTATTGCAGTATTAGGACATTTTAATAGTTCGTGTTCACTAGCAGGAGCACCTGTATATGCGGAACATAACCTTGTAATGCTGTCCCCTTGTTCAAGTGCTTTAAAGCTTACACGGATGGGATTGAATAATGTATTCAGAATCATTGCTACTGACGATATATTAAGTAAACAAATGGCAGATTTTGTATGGGATAGACTAGATATTAAAAAAGCTGCAGTGGTGTGTGAAAATTCAGATTTTGGTAGAGGATTAGCAAACGGATTTATTGACCAATTTGAAAAAAGAGGAGGTAGTATATCAGCATTTGAAACCTATGTTCCTAATGTAGACAAAGATTTTAACCCATTAATAACTAAGTTTAAAGCTACAGATGCTGAGATTCTTGTAGTCCTTGGTGTTTATGTTGAAGCTTCTCTTATTACTCGTGCTGCAGGAAATTTAGGGTATAAAGTTCCGGTAATTGGGGGGTCTGGTATATATAATCCAGAGTTTCTCGAAATTGCAACACCAGAGTTTGCAGAAGGAGCAATATCTTTTACATATTTCTTAACTGATTATCCAGACCTAGAAACACAGAGATTCATTGAACTTTATAGAACTGCCTATAGCAAAGATCCGATTGATGTACCAGCAAATTATTATGATGGCATACACGCAATAGCTAGGGCTATAGAGTTGGGTGGGACCACCAGAGAAAAATTATTAGAAATACTACCTACTATAGAATTTAAAGGTGCAACAGGGTTAATAAAATTTGATGAAAATCATGATTGTTCAGAAAAAATCATAATGAAAGCCACAGTAAAAGATGGTAACTGGGTAGCTATTCCTGATTAATGTTATGCTTCTGCTTTTTCTATCTTAAATATTTTAAATAAACAAAAACCTCCAATATAAATTGGAGGTTTTTAATACTCTTTATACTTCTAGTATATGAGTAACTGTCACCGGATAAACCGGTTCAATTAAATAATAGCATATTAATATAAAGTTTGTCAATACAGTAACTTATTCTCAATATTACTCAAAGATTTTTTGTTTTTTACCAAATAATGAGTTTTGAAATATAAATTTCCATTTTTTGATTTTATGAGAATAACAACATATTTTTCTTTTTGGTCATAAAAATAAACATCCCGGCCTATGTCTTTTCTTACAATATTAGGGGTGCTACTGGTAATCATATCTTTGATCCACAATACACGTCTTGCACGTTGATAGCTAAAAATCCTTTTTGGTGAAATAGGATTATGCTTATCATAATCTTTATTACAATAACTAAAAGCATGGTTATAATTATGTTCTTGGAAAACAATTCGCTCGTTATTAGCAGTTTTAAGTATTATTTTATTACCGTTAGTATCTCTTATATATGTTGTCATAAAAAGTTTTTTACATTTTATTTCAACTTCAGAGGCTGACAGGTTGCTATATTTGAATAACTTCATATTACCTTAAAAATATCCTGAAAATTTCAAATTTATTCTCCCTATACGGAGTGGTTATTTTTAAACTTTGATTGGAGGATAGATCCTTTATATGGGCGCATATTTCGAGTTTTGTTTTGCTAGTAATCAAATCATTCCATTCATATCCAACAGCCCCGATAAAAAGATCTGTTAGTTGTAGTATGGGATGTTGAAAGGAATGTACAGATTGCATCAGTGGAACTATTTCATTTGAAAAGTCGTAATAAGTATGGCCTATTATATTTTGTAAATTAATGATCTTTTCAGCATCATTTTTTCCTTTATAATCTAAAAAAATACGATAAGAATTAGGAGGACAGATTTTTTTATTCAACATGTAGTAGTACATTTTATAATAAAATTCATCATGGCCACCTTTTTTATTAAAAATATCATGTTTAAGAGTCTTTTTATCAATAACAATACATCTAAAACTAAGTGCTCTGGTTTGAAAAAAGAATGATATTATATTTTTAAATAAGTCGATTTTTTTTGGTGTAACTTTGTTCCATTTTATTTCTCCAGCAAATTCAGCCTTATTCTTCATCTCAAGTATTACTGTATTTATTTCACGTCTGTATTCCTGTTCGCACCAAATTCCACCAATTAACATATACTGAAAAATATCATGTTCAAGATGCCTACTTTCATCACAAAATACATCATATTTAATCATATTTGCCCACCAATTTTATTTTCAATGTGGTCAATTATTTCTTTGATTGTAAACCTTTTTTCTTTTAATTTCTGGATCTCATCGAGGCGCTTAAGGGCATCATCTTTTTTATATTTCCGGAGAAGTCTTTCCCCCTCCTGGGTAAAGGGCAGTATGCCGATTTCTGTATAATATTTTAGTGTACTCTGCCTGAACCCGGATATCTTTGCCAGTTTTCCTATAGACAAATAAGAATCATTTTCAATATTTTTATTCATCATATTGTACCTTATTTTTCTACTTCCTGTAATTAGCATTATAGGAAGTAGAATTTAAAATTTACAAGTTATATTTTAAAATTTTACTCCGGAAAATGTTTTGTAATAGTTCGGAAGGTCTGCTTCCATTTTGATGTTGTCGTTATAGATCTGCAGCATTTCAAGGCTCCTGTGTCTGGTATACTGGGCAACTCTCAGGAGATCCCCTTTATAATTTTTAATCAGGGTTGTAGTGAAGTAATGGCGGAAGCCGTGAACGCATTTATCTATCTCCAGATCATCGAGAACTTTTTTTATAATCATTCTCAATCCTCTGGTAGTAATTCTCCTGTTCTTATTATTATTGCTTTTACAGATGAAAAGAGGGCTGTCCTTGAGATTATTCTTCTTAAGATAGTATTTTATATGTTTGACCGTTTCCGGGTGCAAATAGATGATTTCTTTATCGTCTCTGCCTTTCCCTTCGATGAGTGCCGTCTTTCTGATTAAGTCAATATCTTTTACATCCAGCCGGGTGATCTCCACCTGCCTCAAGCCCTGAAAGACCAGCAGGCTGATAATTGCTTTAATGCGGGTATTCTCTGCCGTGTTGGGCAGATCCTTTAAAGCCAGGGTCAACGTTTCAATTTCGGCATCATTTAAGCCCTCTTTTTTATGTTTTTTGGACTGGCTGAATGATTTTATATTCTGGGTAATGTCAGCCGGGAGAATTCCTCTCCGGTTTAATTCTTTCAGAAAAACTTTTGCCGTAACCAGATATTTATTTTTTGTCGATACAGTGTAATCGGTCCGGGATTTAAGATAGTTTTTATATTCCAGAAAACTGTTCCGGTCCATTCCCTTCTCGGTTATGAAATCAAGAAAATGAGATATCCTAGCCTGATAATCTTTTTTCGTTTCGCTGCTGATATCCAGAAAATAGAAAAACTTTTTTGCTTTTTCATGATCAAGGTGGGGATAGGAATCCGGGGAAGGATTTATTTTAGGGGCAACTAATCGGTTACTCATAGATATACCCTCGTTAATAAAAATAATTATTACTTACTACTTATTACTTACTAAAAGAGTATACCTGTAATGGCTGAATGTCAATTATATTTTACAACGCCATACAAATTAAAATTAAAATCCATAATACTTTTTTAAAGCCTCGGTTACAAGGATAATTATTATTTCAATTGATAATTTATAAACACCTGAAGAGGCTTTGGCAACCAGATCACCCAGCCATTTTTTAACCTGGGTACCAAATTGACCAGAGGGAGGTATTTTATCTTTTTTAATTGCACTTTCCAAAGCCTTGATATATTCTTGATCTATATCTAAGGAAGCAATATATTTAATTAACGAATTAATATTGGCAGGTTCTCCTTGATATGTCGGAGGTAAGACTTTTTCTCCGCTAGTGACAATATTCTTATCACCATAGATAATAATGTTAAACATATTCCTTATTTGCTCTTTTTCCGGTTGTATGTCACTTCTATTATCTAAAGCAATATCTGAACTTTCTAAATCTAAAATAAATCTTAATAATTTATTTTTTATATTATCTATAATTCCAGCAATAAATGAAGATGATATAGGTTGATATGCATCAAAAAGAACCATTCCATTTGTCATTTCTATTCTATCTCTGGCTAGTAAGATTGCCTCTTGTGGCCATCTAATTTGAAATGAATCAGAACCAGTTTTCAACATAGATTCCAATTCCCCTATTCCTTTTGCCATAATTATATTTGAAGCCCACTCTTTTATGGAATCAGGTAGGTTAAACTTAGGTAAAGTGACATTTTTTATTTGCGAATTAAATGGACCGTGAAAAGTTCCGAGATTGATTGCTTGAGATATTCGATATTTAGGTACCATATTCTTATCCAGGTAGCCCTCCAGCTCATATTTCAACCAATCTGTCATTTCTGGTAATTGCAATTTTGAAGCAAGTATCATGGCTTTTCTAAGAGTGTTGGATAGGGCGGCATTTTCATTAGTCAAATCTGATTTAATATCATCTAGTAAAGTCATTATACCCCCTGTAAATAGTGTTACTTAAGGTAGCGTTATTACAAGGTCGTGAGGTTATAGATATAGGATTACATATAAAGAATTATTAATTTATCTGCTATTTTTTATCTCTTTGCTACCCTGAGGTGATTTTTAATAAAATCCCTTAGTTCCCATAGTTTAATTTGTGCTTCTACAATATCCTTGTTCCCGCCATAAGCAACATTGCTAATTGCTTGATTAATTCTGGCAAGTTCATTTTCTAAAAAATCTATTTCTGACTTGTCCATTTTTGACCCCCTAAATATATTTATTTTTTATATTATACCAAACCTAAACCTCATATACCATTTATGCAAATAATGCAAAGTATTGCTGTAGAAAAAACTGCTGTAACTTATTAACAGAAACATTTAATACTGTGGAAAACTATAAGAGAACAGAATAAATATAAGAAAACAGATAAGATATTGGAAAGAAACCGGGAAATATCGAGAAATTGTGATGGACCGGGAAAAACAGTCTTCAATATAGCCCTTTTAAGCGCTTATTTATTGCCAGGATGAGCTATAACCCTACTACAAAAAAGAAAAGGCAATACAGGCAAATTTGAAAGCCCGGCGAAAACGCCTGAAACGCTTATGTATCAAGGCTTTCGATTGCTGCTGGCAATATATACCCTCAAATCATTGATGGCGTGATTGATCTCTTTAATCTCTGTTGTAATATTACAGGAAAATTCCTTCTGATTTTTAATGATTTCAGTAATAAAATACTCCAGTTTATAGACCAGATAGACAGATAAAACCAGAGGAAAACCGTTATTTGCAACCAGTTTTAATATGTATTCAATATCCATTTACCCGTCTCTACCCTTCCCACCTGTAAAAAGTATGGCGGATATCCAGATGACAGAAAGTGGGATACAACCCCAGCCCTAAAAACCCGACATCCAGAGCATATTTAATTACTTCAGCCGGTGCCATCCCCGGAACTCTGATATCTGCAGCCATACCATAAAGATGGTAGCTTGCGGGAACTCCTCCGGCCTTTGTATTATAATCCGGACAACGGTAGCCGGAATTGATAATAATAGGCCTGTTCCCTATCCTTCTGCGCAGTATTTCCAGGAGATCCACCAGACAGATATCCAGCATCACCCGCCTGCAGCAGGGACACTGGAATTCAGACAATATAAAATTTTTTGATATCCTGATCTGATTTTTAGGGCTTTTCGGCATAACTAAAACCCAAACAGAATACGCAGGCACAAAACCAGAATATCATCAACCGGATTGGGAGTTTCTTTTGCCTTCTCTTCCAGATCGGCTAAAAATGCCCTGATCTGATTGCGGATCTCCGGACTTGCGCCAGCCAATACTTTTACAATCGTTTTATAAATAATACCTATCATAATAAAACCCTTCTTTTAAATATAAGGTGGCATACCACCGGACAGGGTAATGAAATAACATAATATTTGCCCGGCAGCAGAGGCCACCACAGATTAAAATAATTAAGACAAATTATTCATTGGGACCGACATCCATAACATCGGTACTGGAGTATTCAACAATCCTGGCATTAACCTTTATTACCAGATCATTCCCTTTATTATGGAAGATGTTCTTCTCTATGATAGTATCCATTACAGCTTCAATGGCATCATCCTGCTCCTCAATAGTATCGTAATCACCGTCAACCAGATTTTTCGGATTGTTGATTGTGAAAGTTTTGCTTTTGCCTTCCTCATCGGCAAACTGCAGGTAGAGCCTCTTATAGCTGGTAACATCACCTAATTTTGTAGCCAATATTTTCACCACCTTTCTTTTAAACATTTACAAGGTAATTTTCTTATTCAGTCAACTGCATATTTTTAGTTAAATCAATACTGTCAAGACTGTCTTTCTGTAGGTCAATCAGTTGAGTAGCAACATCGTATACATCCTGTTCTTCAGCATCATGCTTCACATTGTTAAAATAGGCCTTTTTGATGATGGGTTTCCCGGTATCAGGATTAATGCCTGTAACAAGGCTTAGCTGAAGCCTGCTATCATTAGGAACAACCAATACTGCCATAACTACACCTCCCTTCATAATAATATACTATAAACAATATAACATATAATACATATAATATCAAATATAATACTATAGTATAATATAAATATACTTACAATTACTAAATAACAATATTGTAACTTAAAATAATATAACTTAATAGTTTATAACTATATTATAATACTATATACCTTAATAAACATATATAGATAGCACAGAGAGTAAATGAACACAGGGGCAAGCCGGCACTATTCGTGCCAGGTCATATCTGCCCTTAAGGTTATTTTGGGAAGGTATATTTATTGAATAGAGGTATATTCTGTTTATGTTATAAGGCAGATATGTCTTGCGGATAGACAAAATATAATATGGAATAAATTAGGGATACACATCAATATGTCTATCCGCAGCTTGCCCCTGTAGTATATCTGTGGGGAAAATGGATGCCCATGAATGGTGCCAGTGCGAATTTCTAGCGGGAAAATACCCCGCTGCAAATTCTAATAATTGTCTTTGTGGTGGTGAATAGTCGTACGCTTCTTTCTTCTTTCCCTTGCAGCTGGATTTGCGGGCAATATTATTACAAGGTCAGAAAAAAGAGAGCGTACTCCGGAGAGCTGATAAGCGGGCAATACTTATAAAATACTTGAATACCTCTATTTTTGATGTTATCTAAGATACCTATTTACAGTTATTTTACCAATAGTAGTAATTTTTTAACTTGTAGTCTGTTACTGAAATCGAAACTACTTCCTTATTAGGTGCTAGGTTAATAAATGTGGTATCAAACTCGTAATGGCCTACATCTACAGCCAGTCCATTTGTCCAATCCTCGTAGCTAGTCCCATCTTTGCAGTAGGCAGTAAACCATATCTTATAATAGTCAATGTCAACATTCCCAGTGTTAGTTATTTTATACCAGACTTGAACTAAGTCGCTCCATTCGTCCCAGGATTGATAATAATTTTGCTCCCAATCAATTACTTCAATATCAGCACTTAATATACTGCTGCTTGGTGTAGTACAGCCACTAAATAGTAATATTGTGCTTAAAAATATTATTAGTATCAAACCATAATCATAATATTTTTTCATATTAATAAAACTCCTATCTTAAACTTATTCTATCCATTTTAGAATATCATTGTATTGGAGTACGGCATCCTTAAGACCTCTTACATCAAATACAGCAGTTACCGGGCTTTCCCCATATGATTCAACTTGTGCTGCCAAAGTGTCCACCTCTAGCAATTTATTGATAAAATTAATTGTTTTTTTTGAAGAATAAGAACTACCATAACTCCCGTAAAAAGTAGATCTTCCATTTGTAGAAATGGCCCAGGTGCTGCTGGAAGCCTTCTGATCACCTAATCTATAAACTACTTTTATTCCTTCTGAACTCAAATAATTATCCCAGTTAATGTATAATTCCGTCCTACCTTCAGTCCATCTTAAAATTAAAGATGCATAATCACTATATCTTGCACTATAACTATCACTTTTCAATGATAAGTAAATAATAACATCATCATTTATGGGGTCTATTTTTTTCTTATAAGCCCATTTGCCAGTATTTATTTTAACGCTTTCTATCTCAGGTTCAATATCAAGGCCAGGTTCAATTTTTGTACTTTTGACTTCATCTATAATATCTTTTGAAAATCCGAAATCATTAACCTTTTTTGCAAAAAATATCTGTTCTTTTTCAGGCAACTCTTCGAGTAGGTCTATAAATTCTTTCTCATCTTCATCAAGGTCATCGAGGGAGGCCAGGTAGATATTGAATATTACCGGGAATTTTCCTTTTATATAATCTTTAACATGAGTCAATCACATTCTTTCTGTAAAATTAAATAGCCACCAATTCCTCCTGAGCCTTGACTCCTTCTTTCACTTCTTTTATTTCACATAGGAGAGGATCATTATGTTCTAGACTTTGATCCTCTCTTG
>JAQVEM010000076.1 GCA_028697935.1 Actinomycetota bacterium | reverse complement strand
ACATGAAGATCGGATATCTGTACTATTACTGTTTCCCCGATTTTTCGTGTCATTATTTCCTTTCCATAATAGTCCCTTAATTTATACCATAAAAGTTTTGTTTCCTCAATTTTATAAAAAGAAAAAGTAAAGTACAATACAATATAATTGCTGCATGTTTATTGGTTTTTTATAAATGAAAATTACTTAATCATTGTGGAAATAAACTTACAATTAATATTTTGTAATCATTTAATAATATATATATTTTATAAAAAAATATTGAAAAAAATTTTAAAGAAACATGCATGTAAATAATTTAATGAAGTAAATTCTTTACTTGACTACATGAAATTCTCGTTGTAAAATAATGAACACGAGTTTATGAATAATAAACGCGATTTTCTATACGGAAGGGGGTGACGTAGTTTTATTAATTCCTAAAGCCGTTAATCTTATTACTAAAACCTTAAAAGGAGGTTAAGAGTGAAAAAAACATTTTTATGGCTAACTATAATGATACTTATTGTATCAATCGTTGCAGGTTTTTCTCTTGCTGGCTGTAAAGCAGCTGAGGAACCACCAGCTGAGGAACCAGCTGAGGAACCAGCTGAAGAGCCAGTAGAAGAGCCAGTAGAGGAACCGGTAGCAGTAGATCCTGCTAGCTTCGTTGGAGAAATTAACCTTATGGCATTCAATGATGAGTTTGACCAGATGATTCCTATGTTTAATGAAGTTTATCCAAACATCAAGGTTAATTTTGAAAAGGTTCCAAGTGGTGAAATCGTACAAAAGCTTGAAGCTGCTTTTGATGCTGGAGTAGGTGTTCCAGATGTATTTGTTGGAGAACAGGCATGGATGATGAGATGGATGGTGCTGGATGTATGGGAAAACCTTTCTGCAGAACCATATAATGCAGATGAGGTAGCTGCAGACCATTTTGAATTTGTTAAAGACTTTGCAAGAGATGAAGATGGCAATCTAAGAGCTTTAACATGGCAGGCAACTCCTGGTGCCATTTTCTACAGAAGAAGCTTTGCTGATGAAGCCTTTGGAGTATCTGAACCAGATGAAGTTTCTGCACTAATGACTGATATGGATTCATTTATAGATATGGGTAGAAAATTAAAGGAAAATGGTGTTGCATTAATTCCTGGAGTCAATGATATTCAGAGGCTATTTTTCTTTAACAAAAAGCAGCCATGGGTTGTTGATGGCAAACTTGTCATAGAAGATATTGTTCTCGAGTATATGGATGTTGCAAAAACAATTAGAGACGAAGGTCTGGATGCTAAAATTGACATGTGGTCACCTGAATGGTTTGCAGGTATGAACGGTAATATATTCAGTTATTGCCTGCCTACCTGGGGTTTGTTCTTTACAATTGAACCAGCAATTACTCCACCTGAAGAACCAGAAGAAGGTGTAGAATATGCATTTGGTGACGTTGGACTTGCACATGGTCCCGCTTCGTATATGTGGGGTGGTACATGGCTGGGTATTTCCAAGGCAAGTGAAAAGAAAGACCTTGCATGGGAATTTGTAAAATTCATGACCACAGATAAGGAATTTCTTAAAGAGTGGGCTGCTGAGTCGGGTGACTTTGTATCAGACAAAGCAGTTGTTGAAGAAATCAAAGATGGTCAATCAAGAGAATCACTGGGCGGACAAAATCATTATGAATACTTCTATCAGGAAGCTCTTGCACTCAGTGAATCAGGCTGGGCTCAGAGAGTTACACAGTATGATGAGGATATTCAGAATGCATTCCTGACCGCACTTGGTGAATATGTCAATGGTAATTTGACTAAAGAAGAGGCTTTACAGTCATTTAAAGATGAAGTAGCTTCAAAATTCCCTGAAATTACTGTTGAGTAATAGTGCATTTTAATTAAAATGCTTAAATATCATCAGGGACATCTTTTTAAAAGATGTCCCTGATGATATAATTATTAAATCTTTAAATTAGAAATTTTGAGAAAGTGAAAAGATTTTTATCTAACAAAAATAATTACGGATACTTTTTTATAATACCTTTTTTTATATTTTTTATTGTTCTTCAATTATATCCTTTAATTTATACACTTTTTTTAAGCTTTACTAATTTAAGTACTGCAAATCCCCAGGGTGATTTCGTAGGACTTAGCAATTACATAAGACTTGCACAGGATAATTTTTTCCGACTATCATTAAAAAATACATGGAGAATATGGATTGTATGCTTTATTCCGCAATTGATTTTTGCACTTCTACTGGCTACTATACTAACCCGCAGCAAAATTAAAGGCAAGGATGTTTTTAGAGGAGTTTATTTCCTACCAAATCTTGTAACAGCAGCATCAATTGGAATACTGTTTAATGTTTTACTGGGCTGGCAAAGTGGAGCAATTAATCAGATCCTTGTTGCGCTGAGGATAATAACCGAGGACCAGAAAATTCACTTTCTGGCAAGCCCATTCTGGACAAGTACTGCTGTTTCAGCAATACTCTGGTGGATGTGGTTCGGGCATAGTATGATTCTTTTTATGGCAGCTATGGTAGCGGTGCCGCAGACATATTATGATGCAGCTGCAGTTGATGGAGCAAATGCATGGCAATCTTTTTGGAAAATAACAGTTCCTCAGATAAAGCCGGTAATGATCTATGTACTGGTGACTTCTTTAATTGGAGGTATGAATAATTTTGACATACCATTTGTAATTGGGGAAGGTCAAAATCTGGGAACAGGTGGTCCACTTAAGTCAATACTTACAATGGTAATGTATTTATATAACATGGCATTCACAGGCGGAAGACAGCGTGGCTATGCAGCTGCTATTGCGTTTGCTATCTTCTTTATTGTCATTATATGCTCTGTAATTATTTTTAGACTTATGTCCCGGGAAGAAGAGTCTTAGACGCAGAATAAGCTACACATAAGGAGTTAAAAGATGAAAAAAAGTAACATAAGAAAAACAAAATTTGATGGCAGAGCATTTGCCGGTAAATTCTTTCTCTATCTTTTTCTAATAATTCTGGCTATTATTTGTTTTACGCCATTTTACATTATGATAATTAATGCAACCCGTTCCACACAGGCAATTAATAGGGGCATATCTCTTATACCGGGAAAGGCTCTAGTAGAAAATTATAAAAGTATGATGGCATCTATGAATATATGGAGAGGGTTTTTAAATAGTTTAGTCATAGCGATTTCTTCAACCATACTCTCAGCATATTTTGGTGCGCTAACTGCTTATGCTTTTTCAAAATTCAGATTTAAAGGCAATAAAGCTTTGTTCTGGTTTATTCTCGGAACTATGATGATACCACCACAGCTCGGACTTATCGGATATTATCTATTAACTGCTAAGTTACACATAATCAATACTTACTGGGCTTTAATTCTTCCGGCCGTCGCAAATGCTTCTACTGTATTTTTCTTAAAAATGTATATAGATGCAAACGTTAATGACTCACTACTTGAAGCAGCACGAGTGGACGGAAGCAGTGAGCTTTATACTTTTAATAGAATAGTGTTCCCGATAATAATGCCCGGTGTTGCAACAATGTCAATTTTAAATTTTATAGCTTCATGGAATAATTACCTTACACCTTTAGTTTTATTATTCGATAAAGATAAATTTACCCTTCCGATATTGATAGCACTGGTAAAAGGTACCTATAAACAGAACCTTGGTGCTCAGTACATGGCTGTAGCAATTTCCGTAGTACCAATAATTATAGCATTTACCTTTCTTTCAAAATATATTATAAGCGGAATAACTGCAGGGGCCTTAAAAGAATAAAGTTATAAAGTAAATGTTTGTTTATTAATAATCTGTTATCTCCTAAATTTGATAAAAATAAATCATAGAGATAACAGATTATTTTTATTTTTTAATCTAATTAAGATAAAAAGATAAAGCTTTGTTACAAATAAAAATAATTAAAATCATATTAACTTTAATTATTTTCGTATTAGTCTGAAATAAATCAGTTATTATTTTATTATTCTAATTATTTAACTCTCTTTATTTTTTAATTTCTTTTTTCTTATAAAACCCAATACTATAGCAATAACTACTAAAGCAACTATAATACCTGCGATAATGTAGTAAAGGTATTCAGAATTAATAATATTAAAAGTTCCATCTTCTTTTGCTGCTCCAGCTCCTACAATTGATACACCAGCTTTACTATTTAGCTTTTCATCCATAAAGGAAGTAACCCAGACAAGCGGAGCATTCCAGTTTATTGCTACCTCATTCGTTGAATAAGATTTAATATCATCCACATATCGCATGGCAGGGCTTACTTTATCTACAAACTGAAAAACACCTTCATCGCTGGCATCCTGATTGGGTCCTCCTGCAACAACTCCCGGTGGCGGAGGCGGCAATTCCATAGAAGGGTCATTTCCCCACCATCTATGATGAGGATACATCATTGGATTTTCCCCATAACCTGATATAAAACTTTTACAGAGGGCATTTCTACCCAGTATATAATCCATACTTATTAACATAGCATCAATATATTTCTCTTCCCCTGTGATATCATATGCATAACCCATAACAATCATCTTATTTAAAATCTGTGAATTTGAGCCCCAGTAATAATTAACCAGAGGAACAGAATATTTTTCCATATCTATCTGCTTTAAATAAAGATCTGCACTTTCTATTATTCTATTTGTAACATTCTCCATCATTTTTTTATCTATATTACTTTTAGAACTGGCAAGAGAAAGCATAGCCAATCCACCTACACTATCCCACGACATGGCAAAGTCCCTATCAAGCAAAATCTTATTGGGCTTCTGGGGATATACATATATTTCAACAAATTCCTCATACTCTGGTTTACCGGTTGTTATAAAAAGCTCTGTAGCAGCCCAGAAAAACTCATCATTTGTAGCAATGTCATCATAATTTCCACCACCGCTACCGGGTATATTACCATATGTAAAAATAGGATTATTGTTTGCGGCATCCCAGGCTTTTTCTGCTGCCTCAATGCACTTTTTAGAATATCCGGGGTCATAAGGTTCTATTATTCTTGAAAACATTGCAGCAGTTGCTGCCAGATCCAGAGTAGCAGTTGTGGAAGGTACATAAACATATCTATCATCTGTAGTTTTAGGAGCTATGTACGGAAGAGGCGACCACTCCAGCTCATGAAGCTTGTGGTGTACCATACCAGCATCAGGCTGTCCATCAGGCACCTGCATTCCGAGCATAAAATCAATTTCCCATCTTGCCTCATCAAGTATATCTGGTATATCATTTTTATTTTCTGGTATATTAACAGAGCCATCTTTAAAGTTTTCCGGGTTTCTCTCATAAAGATTGAGCAGAGTCCACACTGTTATACCGGCATTAACAACATACTTGCCATAATCCCCGGCATCCATCCATCCCTTCCCTGCATTAAGTACGTAGTCCCTTTCCGGCCAGAAATTACCTTCCAGGTCTGTTCCACTGAAAGGTTTAACTCTGCTATCTGAAAGATAAAAAGCATTTCTTTCCCATTTTTCTTCTGCATACTCTTTTTCCAGTGGAATGCCTATCCGGCTATAATAATAGTAATGTAAAGCATCTACTTTTAGATTGTGATATATGTCCTCTTCTATATCAAAAGTAAAGCTTTCATCATTACCAACTTTTAGAATAAAGTCAGTCCCATTTCCACTAAACTCAGAAAAATCAATCCTATGAAGATAATCCCACGAAGATCTGTCAAACCCCGAATATTCAGTTTTGCCGCTTAAAACTACGGTTCCGTCTTTATCAATCAAATTCCATTCCAGCGGCTCCTCACTATCAGATACTATAACTGCTATTTTGGGGCCATCAGGAAAATATCCAACCTGATTAACACGGATGATTGGTAGTTCTTCAAGCGGAATGGTCTCCTTCTCTACAATTACAGGTAGATTTCTTTCTGGAGGCTCAGGTATATCAGTTCTTCCTATTTCATAAAATATAGCAGTACCAAAAAGACGTGGATTCTGCCAGGAATTATCTGAAATATCATATTTTGACCAGATTAATTTAGAATCTCTATCTCTTTCCGTGGCGCCATTTGCATTCATCTGAAGACCAATAGCCAGTCCGTGGGTAGGTTTAACATATCCCTCAAGACTAAAAGCTACTTCAATTCCCCATCCATCATCTGTATAAAAGGCATAGCCGGTAACAGGTGGGTTTTCTTCTTTACATCGTGTGCCAGTGAGTGAAAGTTTTTCGGGGTCGTTTTTTCCAATGTTTGTGGCATTAACATTGATCTGAACTATGCCCTCTTTGTACACAGTTGTATCCCGATTGTCTGTAAAGTTAAAATAGAATTCAAAAGAATCTTCGTTCCAGTAATCAGCCCCATGCAACCCTCTAATTATTTTTTTATCAGGCATGGCCATACTTATATAAAT
>JAQVEM010000005.1 GCA_028697935.1 Actinomycetota bacterium | reverse complement strand
AATCCAGGTTTTTGAAGGAATTGTAATAAGAATTAAAGGAACAGGGATAAATAAAACATTTACTGTAAGAAAAATTTCTTTTAACAATATTGGAGTTGAGAGAACTTTTCTCATAAATTCACCTGTGATTCAGTCTATTGAAAAGGTTGGAGATGGAATAGTTAGAAGAGCAAAATTATATTATCTAAGAGATAAAATCGGTAAAAAATCAAAAGTTAGGTTTAGATAAACTATTTTATATTAATGCCTGTAGAAAAAAAAAATTCTGATAAGAAGATAAACCGGAAGATTTTTAGAGAATTCCTGGTTTATGCTATTATTATATTAATTGCTGTAGCATCTGCAGCCCTGATAAGAACTTTTTTTTTTGAGCCTTTCATTGTTCCAACGCCTTCTATGGAGCCAACCCTGAAAGTGGGTGACAGGGTTATAATCAATAAGCTTGCATATAAATTTGGTTCAGTGAAAAGGGGAGATATTATTGCATTTTATTCACCGGTAGAGAAAAAATGTCTGACCAAAAGAGTTATTGCATTAGAAGGGGATGAAATTACTCTAACAGATGATGGTGAAATTTTCGTAAATGGTGAAAAGCTTATTGAAAATTATTTACCGGCAGATCAAAAAATATCCTATCCCGAGCAAACTGTAATTGTTGGTGAAAATGAAGTTTTTGTAATGGGCGATAATCGAAATAATAGTTTTGATAGCAGATTTTTCGGAACAATTTCTGAAGACGATATATTTGGAAAATTTCTTTTAATTTACTGGCCACCATCAAGGTGGGGATCTTAAAAGAATGGAACTGAAAGAATCAAAAAGACTTCTTGAACTCCGCAGATATGAAGACGAACTCTATATTGAGGGCTATGAAAAAATAGCCGGTGTTGACGAGTCAGGAAGAGGTTCGCTTGCCGGCCCACTCGTGGCTGCAGCAGTTATTCTTAATAAAAACAAATTAATGATAGAAGAAATAGACGATTCAAAAAAGCTTACTGCATGTAAAAGAGAAATAATATTTAAGAAAATAGTTAAAAGTTGTATTTGCTGGTCAGTTGTGAAAATATCTCCTGAAAAAATCGATAGTTTCTCAGTAACCAGAGCAAATGAAATTGCTTTTAAAGAAGCTGTTAACAGATTAAAAATAAAGCCAGACATTGTTCTGGCTGATTTTATAAATACAAACCCCGGAGATGAATACCTGCGGCTTATTAAAGGCGACAGTATAAGCGTTTCAATAGCTGCAGCATCTATAATTGCAAAAGTAATAAGAGACCGGCTGATGCTTAAACTTGCAAGAAAATATCCAAAATATGGATTTGAGCATAACAAAGGTTATGGCACAAAGAAGCATTTAATATCACTGCAGAAATACGGTCCTACTGAAGTTCACAGGCTATCTTATAGAGGTGTTTTAAATTAACGGATTTAGCAAAAAAATAACAGGTAGAGCAGGAGAATTTATTGCACAAAAATATCTTGAAGAAGAAAAAGGTTACACTATTCTTGAAAGGAATTATAGAAATAAATACGGAGAAATAGATATAATAGCCAGAAAGAATACTGATTTATTTTTTATAGAGGTTAAAACGAGAACCGGTTCTGAATATGGCGATCCTCTGGAAGCAGTAAATAGATCAAAAATAAATAAAATAAGAAAAGTAGCGAATTTTTACATAATAAAGAATAAACTATCAAATATTAATCCAAATTTTGATGTTATTGGTATCACGCTTAGTGCAGATCTTGTAAAAGAAATATCAATAAACAGTAAATTTTTAGAGTTAAAAAACACCGAAAAAATAAAAATTGAGCATATCTTTAATGCATTTTAATCGAAACCCATAAGAAATCTTTTTTTATTACATGCCAAAATACTAAAATGCTTAAATGTAGTATAATATATACTAAACAGTTTTTGTTATTTAATTATTAAAATTTTTTATTAATTAAAGTTAACAAAAAATCGAATAAATTATAAAGTTTATATTAATATATTACTTAAGATTTTTTATTGAAATAATTATCAGGTATTAATTTAAGTAGCGGCTTGCTATGAAAGATGAGAAAAGCTCTGAAAGAGAAAAGGATAGAAAAATAGAAAAAAATAATGAGCTATTGCAAAAATCTGAAGACCTTGAATTCATAAAGAATAAGCTGGATGAGATTACCGGGGAGCTTAATCAGGTTTTTAATGCTGCTATTGATGGCATGGTTATTATAGATAGAAATTACAATATTTTAAAAGCCAACAGAGTATTTTCAGGTATATGCGGTTTTAAAATTGAAGAAATAATCGGAAAAAAATGTTTTGAAATTTTCAGTGGCCATGAATGTAACACAAAAAATTGTGTAATTAGAAGAATACTGGAAGGGGAAGAATATATTACAATTGAGTCTGAAAGAAAGAATAAATATGGAGAAAAGGTTAACCTCATTTTGAGTGTAAGTCCGCTGAGAAATCAAAAAGGAGAGATTACAGGAGTTGTTGAATGTTATAGGGATATAACATCTTACAGGGAAGCTTATAATGAAATAAAGGCAAGTGAGTACAGGTTTAGAGAACTTTTTAATAACATGAGTAGCGGAGTTGCAATTTATGAACCTGTTGAAAATGGAAAAGATTTTATTATAAAAGATCTTAATAAAGCTGCTCAAAAAATAGAAAATATTAAGAAGGATTCTGTTATAGGAAAAAGAGTGCTTGAAGTATTCCCGGGAATAAAAAAATTTGGGCTTTATGATGTTTTTCAAAGAGTATATAAAACAGGTAAAACTGAAAAATATCCTGTTTCCTTTTATAAAGATGACAGAATTACAGGCTGGCGGCGTAATTATATATTCAGACTACCTTCAGGGGAAATAGTAGCAGTATATGATGACCTTACCAGACAAAAACAGGCTGAGCAATTATTAAAGGAGAGCGAAGAATTCAGTTCAAGCTTAATGGAAAATTCTCCCAATCCAATCTACGTTATAAATAAAGATTATTCAATAAAATATGTTAATCCGGCAATGGAAAATATTGTTGGATTTAAAGCAAATGAGCTTCTTGGTAAAACTCCACCCTACCCGTGGTGGCCCGAAAGACTTAAATCCAGATATGGCGATCTTTTAAAAGAGGATATGAAGCAGGGCTGTTCCGCCAGAGAGCATCTTTTTGTTAATAGTATGAATAAAGAATTCTGGGTTGCAATTTATAATAAACCAGTGTTCAGTGGAAGGGAGATAAAATATTTAATAATAAACTGGTTTGATATAACAGATCACAAAATAATGGAGAATAATTTAAAGGAAAGCTATACCATATTAAAAAATACTCTGCACAGTGCTATAATAGATGCCCTCGGGAATATAGTTGAGAAGAGAGACCCTTATACTTCTGGCCACCAGAAAAGAGTATCAAAACTGGCGGTTGCTATTTCAGAAGAACTGGGGTTGAGTGATGAAATAATTGATTGTATAAAAACAGCGTCAGATATACATGATATTGGTAAGATAAATATACCTGTTTCAATTTTAACCAAGCCCGGGAAATTAACAGATATAGAGTTTAGAATGATTAAAACTCATCCTGATGTTGGATATGAAATAGTCAGGGAAATAGAATTTCAAATGCCTGTTGCTGAAATTATACTCGAGCATCATGAAAAATTAAATGGTTCTGGCTACCCAAGAGGCTTAAAGGAGGAAGATATTATGTTTGAAGCAAAGATACTGACAGTTGCAGATGTAGTAGAAGCCATGTCTTCCGATAGGCCATATCGTCCAGCTCTTGGTATTGATGCAGCAATTGATGAAATTAAAAGTAACAGGGGAAGTCTGTATGACGCGAGAGTTGTGGATGCATGCATCAGGGTTTTAAGAGAAAAAGAATTTAAATTTGATTAACAAAAATTCGATTTGTAGGTTAAAAAAATTTCCTGTAGCTTTAATATTCTTCTAACTTAAAAAAATTAATATCATAAAATTCTTATCATTTAAAATAAAATTTGATTTCGATAGACTATGCAGGTTACATATTTGACTTTTTGCATAAATACATATATCATTTATTTATGATATTTAAATTAGATAGTTTTACGCTGGAGGGCATTGATGCTGTAACAGTATCTGTAGAGGTGCATCTATCAAGAGGTCTGCCGGAGTTTACCATTGTAGGACTGCCCGGCAAAGCTGTAAACGAATCCAGACAGAGAGTAAGGTCAGCTGTTATTAATAGTGGATTTGACTTTCCTGTAAAAAAAATAATTGTGAATCTATCACCTGCCGATATAAAAAAAGAAAGATCTTTTTATGATTTACCAATAGCTCTTTCTGTGCTTGCTGCAAGTGGCCAGATTCAGAGTGAAGTCTGGAATAAATCTTATTTTGTTGGTGAACTTTCACTGAATGGTGATATAAACCCGGTCAGTGGATTGATTTCAATGGCAGAAGAGGCGCTGAATACCGGCAAAACCTTTTTTTTTGTGCCTTACAGTATAGCAGATCAGGTTTCCTTTATTTCTGATATAAAAATTATTGCCTGTAAAAATCTTTTAGAAGCTGTAGAAGCACTTTCAGGCAGGGGAAAAATAGAAAAATTTATTTATAAAAGCAGAAACATAGCTGACAGACATTTTTGCTATGGTTTTGATTTTAAGGAGGTAAAAGGGCAGTTTAAAGCAAAAAGGGCACTGGAAATAGCGGTTGGTGGAAGACATAATATCATGCTTGTTGGCCCACCTGGTAGCGGTAAAACAATGCTTGCGAAAAGAGCAGTTACAATAATGCCGGATTTAAATCTGGAGGAGTGTATAGATGTTACTAAAATTTATAGTTTGTATAAGAAAAATGTTAGCGGGCTTATAAGGGAAAGACCATTCAGAAATCCCCATCATACTATAAGCAGAATGGGTCTTATTGGTGGGGGAATAAACCCGGGGCCAGGTGAAATCAGTCTTGCTCACAGGGGTATTCTTTTTCTGGATGAATTTTCGCAGTTCCCCAGAAATTTTATTGAGGACTTAAGACAGCCTCTCGAAAACAGGGAAATAGTGATTACACGAAATCATTCTTCTTATACTTTTCCCTGTAATTTTATGCTGATAGTAGCTACCAACCCATGTTATTGTGGATATTTTGGAAATGATAGCAAAAAGTGTGTCTGTAGTTTAAGGGAAATAAAAAGGTTCTGGAAAAAAATGTCGGGTCCTGTTATGGATAGAATGGATATGAGGGTTTTAGTTGATAGATTACCAGAAACCAGTTTTGTAGATACTGAATATGGTGAGAGTTCGGAAACAATTAAGAGCCGCATTAATAAATGTATGAACATGCAGATTCAGCGGTTTGAGGGTAGAAATATTGTTTATAATTCTGAAGCAGGGATCGACACAATTAATGAGTGGTTAAAAGATAATAAAAAAATAAGGGATTTAATTAGCACAGTATCAAGAAAATATAATTTAACGGCGAGGGGTATGACAAGTATTTTAAAAGTATCAAGAACAATAGCTGATCTGGAAGCAAGTATCTCTATAAAAGAACACCATGTAATTGAAGCGCTGAATTATAGAGTTTGTTTTAATTATGACAATGATAGTGATGCCCCTATTAATTTTATATAAAAAGTGACATATAAAATAAAATCCAGTGAAAACCAGTAGCAATAGTGAAAAAATATTACATATTCTTGTTGATAGGAAAGTCAAACCCGGTACATTTATAAAAGCATATAAAAGAAATAACTGTAACTCAGATAAAACAATTAATTATTTTTTAAACTATAAAAATTTAAAGTTTGAATATGATACATACGATCCGGATTATGATTTTACAAGAAATAACTGGAATTCAAGCAAGGATATAATTGATTTTGTTTTAAGAAATAAAATAGGGCTACTGAGTATATGTGATGATGATTATCCTGATATATTAAGACAAATACATCTTCCGCCTCCACTTTTGTTTTTTAAGGGTGACAGGATAAAAAAAATGGAATTCAGCATAGCCATTGTGGGCAGTAGAAAGTGTACAGCCTATGGGAAAGAGGCAGCCATATATATAAGTAAAAACTTATCGGAAATAGGAATAATTGTAGTAAGTGGCCTTGCGGCTGGTATTGATAGCTATGCTCATCAGGCGTCACTTGGAGGGAAGGGTGGCAGCATTGGAGTGCTTGGTTGCGGAATTGACATTATTTATCCTCCTGAAAACAAACTATTGTATGATAAAATTCCGGAGAATGGTAGTATAGTAACAGAATTTCTTCCCGGGACGCCGCCATTAAAATCAAATTTTCCTGTAAGGAATAGAATAATAAGCGGATTATGTCAGGGAGTCATTGTTATAGAAGCAGGTGAGAGAAGCGGAGCAATAATAACATGTGAAATTGCATTAAGACAGAACAGGGAGGTAATGGCAGTTCCTGGAAGTATTTTTTCTCCTTCAAATAAAGGATGCCACAGGTTAATTAAAGAAGGTGCAAAACTTGTTGATGATATTGATGATATACTGGATGAATTTTCTATATATACAGGAAAGATTTTTAAATCCGGGCATGGAAATAAATTTGGTAATAAAAAAGAGAAAGTAAATAAGAAGTATGATATAAATCTAAGCAGTAATGAATTAAAAATATATGAGTATATTGGATATAAATCAAAGAGTATAGAGGATATAGTTAAATATTCCAGCATAGAAGTTAAAGAAGTTTTAAGAATACTGGCTTACCTCGAAATAAATGGGCTGATAAAAGAAGATAGTTTCAATAAATATAGTAGATTATTTTAAATTTTATATTAGAATGATAGTTGATTAAATTGATTAAAAGATTAATAGATAAGACTACTGGAGCATTAAAATGGCATTGTTTAAAAAAAAGAGAGCAGAAACTCCCAAAAATCCTCTGGGATCAGTTTTATATCGTTATGATATTATACTTAATAGAGATTTGAAAAAGATACTGGATTGTATTGAAGCAAAAAAGAAATTTAATATAAAAAAAGCCAGCAATACTATTGATAACATTAATATCGAATTTGATGAAATGCTGGCAGACCTTTCAAAAGAGAATCTGAAAATTGACTACAGATCTGATAAAATAAGATATGAGATTATTGATATGATTAAGAAAATCAAGGATATTTTAAAAGAAGCGCACATTAATAACTTCAATCCATCAGAAATAGATAAAGATGATTATATTCTGCAAATAAGAGAATTAAAGGAAATTCGTAGCAATATAAAAAATAAAATGAAAGACATTGAAAGTGATTATTTATAATTATGGATTTATTTGATTGCCTGGAATTATATATAAAGTACCTAAAATATGAAAAAAATTTATCACTAAACTCTATAAATGCCTACAGAAAAGATAACCTGCAATTTTTGAATTATTTAAAAGATAAAAATATTACCGGAGTAGAAGATCTCAATTTAAATACTTTCAGGGATTTTTTAAAATATCTTGATCACTTTAACTATTCGAACAGTACTATTATCAGAAAATATTCTTCTCTAATTAATTTTTTTAAATTTCTTGAAAGAAATAACTATATTGATTTTCAATTAACCCAGTTTATAAATATTCCCGGGAAAAAACAAGGTCTTTATACATATATGTCTGTAAGTGAAGTCAAAAAACTTTTTAAAAAAATAGAACCTTTAAACGATATGGAAGTAAGGGATAGAACTATAATTGAGCTTTTGTATTCTACTGGAGCCAGAATAAGCGAAATAGAGAATCTGAGAATTGATGATTTTGATATTGAAAATAATGAAGTATTGTTAACCGGGAAAGGTAGAAAACAGAGGTTTGCTTATTTAAATAGTTCTGCAGTTTACTGGGTAAACAATTATCTGGAAGTGAGAAACAGGTTGATTTATTCAAAAAAAGATAAGAACATAAATGATAATCATTTTTTTTTAAATAAATTTGCCAGTAAACTCTCTTCACGCAGTATAAGAACTATAGTTAAAAAATATGTGAAAAAAGCAGATATAGGTAAGAATATTACTCCGCACAGTATCAGGCACAGTTTTGCCACCCACTTGCTTCAAGAAGGAGCTGGCATACGGGAAATTCAGGAGCTACTTGGCCATGAAAATATATCCACCACACAGATATACTCACATTTAAATATTAAAAAGCTAAAGGGGGATTATAAAAAATTTCATCCCAGGGCATAAAAGATATAAAGATGGAATAAAAAATAGTGTTTGGTTTTACAAACAGGCAATTTTTTTTATTTGATAATTTGATGAAAAATATGTATTATGCTACACTTTAGCGTTGAAATTACACACATCGCTTATGGTAATATGGTGAATACACAGGTTGTTAAAGCGATGGAGGAAAAACCATAAAAAAACAGGAGGTATAATTTTGAGTATCGTGACAATAAAGCAACTCCTCGAAGTAGGAGTTCATTTTGGTCATCAGACCAAAAAGTGGAATCCAAAAATGAAAAAATATATATATACGGATAAGAACGGTATATATATTATTGATCTGCAGGAAACAGAGAGACTACTAATAGAGGCTTATGATTATATTAAGGATGTAGTAAGTAATGGAGGGGTAGTATTATTTGTTGGAACAAAAAAGCAGATACAGGATATTATAGAATCATATGCAACTAAATGTGAAATGCCGTATGTTAAAAACAGATGGCTTGGCGGAACTCTTACCAATTTTGAGACTATAAGCAAGAGGGCAAAAAGAATGGATGAAATAGAGAATATGGAAAAATCAGGTGTCTTCGAAAAATTACCAAAAAAGGAAGTCCAGAAGATAAAAAAAGAATATGAAAAACTTCTTTTTAACATTGGTGGAATTAGAAATATGAAAAAGCTTCCTGACGTTCTTTATATCATTGACCCTAACAAAGAAATAATTGCTGTAAAGGAAGCAAAAAAACTGGGGATACCAATAGTGGCGATAACAGACACAAATTGTGACCCAGATCTAATTGATTTTGTTATTCCTGGAAATGATGATGCAATTCGTTCCTGCAGTCTAATAACAAGTATAATATGCGATGCAGTTATGAAGGGAAAAGAACAGAAAATTAAAATTGAAGAGAGTCCCGAAGAAAAAGAAGCAAAAGAAATGGAAAAATTAGAGTCAGAAGACGAACTTGAAGATTTGCCTGAAGACGATATATGGGTTTAGGAATTAATTTAGGAGGTATAAGGAATGGAAATTAAAGCTGAGCTGGTTAAAAAATTACGTGAGAAAAGTAATGCTGGAATGATGGATTGTAAAAAAGCTCTGATTGAAAGCAATGGAGATATAGAAAAGGCAGAAGAAATATTAAAGGAAAAAGGGCTGGCTGAAGCTTCAAAAAAAGCTTTTAGAGCAGCAAAGGAAGGCCTGATTGATGCATATATACATCCGGGTTCAAGGATTGGTGTTTTAGTTGAAGTTAATTGTGAAACTGATTTTGTGGCAAGGAATGAAATGTTTAAAAACCTGGTTCATGATATTACACTTCATATTGCAGCGGCAGCACCGCTGTATGTTTCAAGAGAAGATGTTCCTCCAGAAAAAATTGAGGAGGAAAAAGAGTTATATAGAAAGCAGGCTTTAAATGAAGGAAAACCGGAAAATATAGTTGATAGGATCGCAGAAGGGAAAATTAATAAATTTTTTGAGGAAAACTGCTTACTTGAACAGCCATTTGTAAAAGATAATGATATAACAGTAGGAGACCTTATAAAAAGCAACATAGCGAAAATTGGCGAGAATATAGTAGTAAGAAGATTTGTAAGATATGTTCTGGGTGAAGAAAAATAAATAAATTAACACTTAAAATATTAGTCCGGACAGGGTAAATAAAAGATATATGGATAAATTAAAATATAAAAGAGTTCTGCTTAAAATCAGCGGAGAAGCATTGATGGGAAATCTGGAATATGGAATAGACCCGGAGGTTATAAATGATATATCCGGTGAGATCAGAGAAGTAGTAGAACTTGGTGTTGAAGTAGGAGTAGTGGTAGGGGGAGGAAATTTCTGGCGTGGTGTACCGGCCAGTAAAAATGGAATGGATAGAACCACTGCGGATTATATCGGGATGCTTGCTACAGTTATGAATGCACTTGGTCTTCAAAATGCACTTGAAAAAATTGGAGTAGTTACAAGGGTTCAGACAGCAATATCAATGCAGGAAATTGCAGAACCGTTTATAAGAAGAAGGGCTGTAAGGCATCTTGAAAAGAAAAGGGTAGTGATATTTGCTGGAGGTACTGGTAATCCATATTTCACCACTGATACCGCAGCTGCATTAAGAGCACTGGAGATAGAAGCTGAGATAATTTTCAAGGCAACAAAAGTAGATGGTGTATACGATAAAGATCCTTTAAAATCCAGGGATGCAAAAAAATTTGAAAAGTTGAATTTTCTGGATGTATTAAAAATGAATCTAAGAGTAATGGATTCCACGGCTACTTCTTTATGCATGGAAAATAATTTACCAATTGTAGTTTTTGATATTACAAAGCGGGGTAATATCAAAGGGGTTATAATGGGTAAAAAGATTGGCACCATTATATCAAAGGAGTAAGAAATGAAAGATATACTGCTTGATGAAGCAAAGAGAAAGATGAGTCAATCACTGGAGAAAATTCAGCATGAGTTCAGTACTATAAGAACCGGAAGAGCATCTGCAGCACTACTTGATAATATTTATATTGATTACTATGGTACTAAAACTTTGCTTAAATATGTAGCCAGTATAAGCATACCCGAGCCAAGAGTAATATTAATTACCCCATATGAGCCCAGGTTTTTAAAAGAGATTGAAAACCAGATACTTAGATCTGGCCTCGGCATCAATCCATCAAATGATGGTAAAGTGATTAGACTTAATATACCTCAATTAAATGAAGAGAGAAGAATTGAATTAACAAGACTGGTTAAGAGGATTGCGGAGGACGGCAGGATAGCTATAAGGAATATTAGAAGAGAAATAAATGATGAATTTAAGAAATTAGAGAACGAAGGCAAGATAACTGAAGATGATCTTATAAATTATCAAAAGAAAGTTCAGGAAATTACCGATGAGTTCATAGACAGGATAAATATTTCCTTATCACAAAAAGAAAAAGAAATTATGGAGGTGTAGGCAGTAGCACTTTGAACTTATTTTCATCTTTTTTTTCTTCTATTAAAAGTCCAACCGTTAAAGAATTAATAAAGAATAATATTCCAGAACATGTAGCTATAATTATGGATGGCAATGGCAGATGGGCACTAAAAAGAAAACTACCCCGTTCCGTCGGTCACAGTGAAGGTGCTGAAACCCTGAAAGAAATAATCAGTGTAAGTATTGAGCTTGGAATAAAATTTTTAACTGTATATTCTTTCTCAACCGAGAACTGGCAGAGACCACAGGATGAGATAGACTTTCTTTTTAATATCTTTGTAGAAAAGCTGAGAGAAGAGTTAGACTCGATGCAAAAAAATGGAATAAAAGTAAAACTTATAGGCAAGAGAGAAGGAGTTCCTCATTATGTACTGGAGGCTTTTGAAGATGCAGAAAAAAAGACTTCGGAGAACAGTAAACTTATCTTAAATATAGCATTTAATTATGGTGGCAGGCAGGAGATTATAGAAGCAATAAAAAAAATACATAAAGAAGTTCTTAAAAAAAATATTGATATTGAAAAAATAAATGAATTAAATTTTGGTAATTTTTTATATACAGAAAGTTGCCCTGACCCTGATTTTTTAATAAGAACAGGTGGTGAATACAGAATAAGCAATTTTCTATTATGGCAAATAGCATACACTGAATTCTATTTTGTTAAAACACTGTGGCCTGATTTTAATAGATCAGATTTCCTTAAAGCTATATATTATTATCAAAAAAGAGAAAGAAGATTTGGCAGGGTGTAATTCCTATGCAGATTTTAATCATCATTCTACAGTACATCCTGGCGATAATTGGTTTATCACTCATAGTATTTGTTCATGAATTAGGGCATTTCTCAATGGCTAAACTTGGAGGGATGCATGTTGAAGAGTTTTTTATTGGATTTGGCCCTAAAATTTTTAGATTTAAAGACAGGAGTGGTACTAATTATGGTATATCTGCTATACCACTTGGAGGTTATAATAAAATACTTGGTATGGATAGGAGTGAATATATACCTCCAGAGATGAAAGATAAAGCTTTCTATAATAAACCTTTCTATAAAAAATTCCTGGTTATAATAGGAGGAGCTGGATTTAATGTAATTTTTGCATTATTGCTGGTAATAATTTTTTTAAGTATGGGGGTATGGGTTCCATCAACAGTAATAGAGTACATTCAGCCAGACTCACCAGCTGAAACCGCGGGTTTTAAAATTGGCGATAAGGTAATTGCGCTGAATGGTCAGCCAGTAGAAAGCTGGGATGATTTTTCATCTATGACGAAAAAATTTCCTGACAGAGAAGTTACCTATACAGTTAAACGCGGGGATAATGAAATACAAATAAAAGTCAGGCTGGATAATAAAGATGGAGAAGGTTTTCTTGGTATATCTCCAGAATATGAGGTAAAAAAATTAGGATTTATCGGGACTATAAAAGAAAGTTTTAAATTGATCTGGGATATTAGTATTATATATGTAAAATCTTTTGGAATGTTGTTTTCAGGTGAAATACCTCTGAGCGAAGCAAGGCCGGTTTCACCAGTAGGCATAGTGAGTATATTTCAGCAATCTGTGGCAATGGGGATACAGAATTTCATATTTTTTGTTGCTTTTGTTTCGCTTTTACTTGGCTATGGGAACCTGATTCCTATCATTCCCCTGGATGGCGGGAATATTATATTAATTATAGTTGAATCGATAAGAAGGAAACCTGTTTCAACAAAAGTTATTGAGATTGCCAATTATGTCGGGTCTTTTATTTTAATTTCATTAATAATAATTGCACTAATATTAGATATAATCAGCCCTTTTAATATTATGAATCTGTAATCAATTTTTGTTATGGCAATAATTAGGAAAAAGACCAGGGAAATAAAAGTCGGGAAAGTAAAAGTCGGTGGAAACAATCCTGTTGTTGTTCAGTCAATGACTAAATCGAAATTGGGAAACCTGAACAACATAAGGGTTGAAATAAAAAATTTAATAGAATGTGGTTGTGAACTTTTAAGAATAGCTGTACCCGATATGAAGTCTGTATATTTTCTTAAAAATCTTATTAATGAAAAGATTTTTACAGTACCGGTAATTGCTGATATCCAGTTTGATTATAAAATTGCGCTGGAATGCATAAACGCAGGTGTTGATGGTATAAGGATAAATCCGGGTAATATCGGAGGCTATGACCGGGTTTCTGAGATTATAAGTAAAGCACGCAAAAAAAATATAGTTGTAAGAATTGGTGTAAACTCGGGTTCAATAGACAAAAATGTATTGAAAAGAAACAGGGGAAATATAACGGCCTCTATGGTTGAAAGTACACTTGAATATGTCAGGCTTTTAGAAAGTTTAAAATTTTATAATTTCAAGATATCTGCAAAAGCATCGTCAGTGCTGGATACTATATATGTATATGAAAATATATCAGAGAAAGTTGATTATCCATTACATCTGGGTATAACTGAAGCCGGGCCTGTTTTTACAGGTAGTATAAAGTCTGCTGTTGGTATGGGTATTTTGTTATATAAAGGAATAGGAGATACTATAAGAGTTTCGCTAACAGGTAATTCAGTAGATGAGGTAAAAGCTGGATATACAATTCTTAATAGTTTAAATTTAAGAAAGGCGGGGGTAGATATTATATCATGTCCAACATGCGGGAGAACTGTGGATGGTTTTCAGCAGTTTGTACATGAAATTGAAAAATTAACGTCTGGCATCAGGAAAAATTTAAAAGTTGCTGTAATGGGTTGCATTGTAAATGGTCCTGGTGAAGCAAAAGAAGCTGATATTGGAATAGCTTTTGGTAAGAATAAAGCAGCAATTTTTTTAAAGGGGAGAGTAATTGGTAGAGTCGATAAAAAAGATGCATTGAAAAGCTTCGAAGAAGAGTTAAAGAAAATAATTTAAGATAAATATAATTAATTTTAGAAGGGGGAGTTTATTGAGGTATTCTAATTTTTTTATTCCTACTTTAAAAGAATCACCCGGGGAAGCAGAAATTCCCAGTCACTCACTTTGTATAAGAGCAGGTCTTGTAAGGAAAATTGCAGCAGGCATTTATTCTTTTTTACCCCTGGGAGTCAGGGTGTTAAAAAAAATAGAGGAAATAATAAGACAGGAAATGAACAGAACTGGTGCTAATGAAGTGTTTTTGTCTGTTATCCAGCCTTCTATATTATGGGAAAAATCTGGAAGATGGAGTGAATATGGGCCGGAGTTATTTAGATTAAAGGACAGGAATAAAAGAGATTTTTGTCTGGGACCAACACATGAAGAACTAACTACATATCTTGCATATCTGGATATAAAATCTTATAAAGACCTTCCGATAAACCTCTATCAAATACAGACAAAGTTTAGAGATGAGATAAGACCAAGATACGGCCTATTGAGAGCACGTGAATTTATTATGAAGGATGCCTATAGTTTTAGTAAAGATTATGATGACCTTGAAGTCATTTATAATAAAATGCATGATGCATACTGCAGAATACTGGAAAGAATTGGACTTGAATACAGGGTAGTAATCGCAGATACAGGACTGATTGGTGGAAAATTATCCCATGAATTTATAGTGCTTGCTGATAATGGAGAAGAGAAGATGGTTTTTTGTCCAAAATGTGGTTACGCTGCAAATTATGAATTGTCGGAATCAGTTCCTCAGGATATCGAAGAGCATGAAAATAGCGGCATTTCAGATAGAAAGTTATATGAGGAGAATGCTGCAAAAGAGGTTTATACTCCGGGTATAACTGATATAGAAAGTTTATCAAAATTTTTAAATGTGGATGCCGGAAAAATTATAAAAACTATTCTCCTAAAAGATGAAACTGGCAAAATATATGCCTTTCTTTTAAGTGGAGATAGAGAATTAAATATCAAAAAAGCTGCCACACATACAGGAAAGAGCCTGAATTTACTTGAAAATTCAGAAGAAAGATCAGATCTTGTCATTGGTTATCTTGGTCCGGTAGGGCTTGATAATGAAATAGAAATATATATAGATAATTCAATAAAAAGTGGGGTTAATTATATAGCTGGAGCAAATAAAAAAGATTATCATCTTTTGAATGTTAATTATCCCCGTGATTTTACAGTAAAGCACCGTGGTGATTTTACCTATTCCATACCTGGCGACAGATGTACTGGTTGTGGAGAGAAACTGGAGTTTGAGAAAGGTATTGAAATCGGACATATTTTTAAGCTGGGCACCAGGTATAGTGAAAAGCTGGAAGCAAAATTTCTTGATGTAGATGGAAAACTTAAACCCCTGATTATGGGTTGTTATGGAGTAGGCGTAACACGTCTGATGGCAGCTACTATAGAGCAATTACATGATGATAGAGGAATAATATGGCCTGTTTCTATAGCTCCCTTTATTATTAATCTAATTGTCACTACAACAAAAGATGAGAAGCTGTCACAGGAAGGTAACAGAATATATAAAACTTTAAAAGAGCTGGATGTTGAAGTTCTTTACGATGATAGAGATATTAGTGCAGGAATAAAATTTAAGGATTCTGATTTGATAGGAATACCTGTTAAATTTATTCTGGGAAAAAAATTTCTGAATAAAAAAATAATTGATGTAGAATTCAGGAAAAGTGGGGATAAGATTGAATTAAGGGAAGATTTAATCCCTGAATTCATAAAGAAATTCAAATCTGAAAATAATCTCAATTAATCTCAAAAATGGAAAAGCAGAGCTATAAAATAAATGGAGTTCTGGAAAAAATAGTTTTTAAAAACTCTGAAACCGGGTTTCTGGTTGGGAAAGTAAGGACGGGAGATGGAAGTCTCGTAACAGTTGTCGGCAATGCTTTTGAAGTGCAGTGTGGAGAAAGCCTTGATATAACCGGGAAATGGGTTATGAATAAAAATTATGGAAAGCAATTTGAAATTGAAAGCATTCAAACATCTCAGCCACTTACAATTAACGGGATAAAAAAATATCTAGGCTCAGGACTTATAAAAGGAATCGGTCCGGTAATGGCAGAGAGAATTGTTTCTCATTTTGGATACGGAACTCTGAAAATACTGGATGAAGAGCCCATGAAATTAATGGAAGTAGATGGCATTGGAGAAGAAAGAATTAAGCAGATTCTTAAGTCATGGAAAAAACACAGGGATATAAGGGATGTCATGATTTCCTTGCAGTCAATCGGGATAAGCAGGAATTATGCATTGAAGATCTATAATCAATATGGTGATAATTCTATAAATGTCGTAAAGACAAATCCTTACAGATTATCAGAAGATATATCAGGAATAGGTTTTAAAATCGCTGACAAAATAGCATTAAATTCCGGAATTGAAAAAGATTCACTTTTTAGAATAAAAGCGGGACTTGTCTATGTATTGAGTGAAGCAGAGGATGCAGGTCATTGTTATTATCCATGTGAAGAGCTTATAGAACGAACCGCTACTTTTCTTGATGTAGAGATAGGAAAACTGGTAAGAGCTATAACTGAGCTTGAAAAAGAAGGCAAAATAGTAGTTATAAAAAATGGTGAAAAGAAAATATATCTCAAGAATATTTATGATGCTGAAAAATATGTTAGCAAAAAAATTCTTGAAATTTTAAATGATTTAAATTTGAGAGAGATTGAGGATAAAAAAGAAAATATAGCCAGTCTAATAGAAAAAATATCAGCAGAAGAAAAAATAATACTAGACTATATGCAGATTAAAGCTATAGAGAAAGCAGTAACAGAAAAAATACTTATTATAACAGGAGGCCCGGGAACAGGAAAAAGTACAATACTGAATTTTATTATAAAAATTTTTGAGAATGAAAATAAAAGAATACTTTTAGGCGCACCAACAGGAAGGGCTTCAAAGAGGCTGTACGAAACTACAGGAAAAGAAGCCAGGACAATTCACAGACTTCTTAATTATAACCCAAAAATACATAAATTCCTTAAAAATGAAAAAGAGCCTGTAAATGCCGATGTAGTAATAATTGATGAAGCTTCAATGATTGATATAAGGTTGATGAAGGATTTACTTTCAGCTATCAGGCCTGAAACACGGGTAATTTTTGTTGGTGATGCAGACCAGCTGCCTTCAGTTGGGCCGGGGAATGTTCTTAGCGATATGATAAACTCCAGAGAAATTCCTGTAATAAGATTAGAAAAAATATACAGACAGGAAGGCGAAAGCCTGATTATATATAATGCTCATAAAGTAAGAGATGGTGAGTTTCCGTTTATTGGTAAGCCAAAAAACAATGATTTTTTCTTTATTGAAAAAAATGAACCTGAAAAAGTGGTAGAATTTATACTGGAATTACTGACAAAAAGAATACCTCGAAGTTTCAACTATGACCCGCTTTATGATATACAGGTTCTGGTTCCAACAAATAAGGGGATTGTAGGTGTGGATAACCTTAATCTGCAGATTCAGAATGTTTTAAATTTTAATAATAATGATAAAAAAGTTATAAAAAGTTCAATACAGTATAGACCGGGAGATAAAGTTATTCAGTTAAAAAACAATTACGAGAAAGATATTTATAATGGAGATATAGGGATTATAAATAATATAAATACAGAAGTAGAAGAGTTAAGCGTAGATTTTGATGGTAAAATTGTTACTTACAGTTTTTTTGATCTCGATGAGATTAGCCTGTCATATGCTATATCGATTCATAAGTCTCAGGGCTCCGAGTTTAAATGTGTTATAATACCACTTCTTACATCACATTATATGTTACTGCAAAGGAATTTACTTTATACAGCTATCACAAGGGCAAAAGAGCTGGTTATAATAGTTGGAAGTAAAAAAGCTATAGGAATGGCAGTTAACAGGAATGTTGTTGAAAGACGATATACAGGTTTAAAAGATATGCTATTGAAATGCTAAAATAACATCTCCTGGTATGACTCTGTTACTCTATATTTTATCTTTATCTTTCTATTCCTGGCAGTTGATTTTTAAATAATAAATTTTGCCTGGATCCTACAACATTTAATAACGATAATAGTTATAATAAACTATTTTATGTAACTTCAAACAATATCTAATATGCGACTTCCAGCATGTATTCTAAATATATAAACTAAAATTATTATATGCATCAATTAATTTGATGTACTTTTATAAATTTCGGCATGAATCGGGTTCTAAAATAGAAATTTGTAAACTATAACCGTCCGGACCATGTTTACTGATTGTAATTTTTTAGAATTATGATATACTTTTTAATAAATTTTATTGAAATTAGTTTAAAAAATAGTGGGTGAGGCCCACTATTTTTTAGTTTAAATTCTTTTACATATGGGTGATAAATTTGAATAAAAATTTAATTACAGCACTGGTAGAACTGGAAAAAGAAAAAGGTATAAAACTGGATACTATAATAGAGGCTCTTGAGGTTGCCTTTGTTTCGGCCTATAAAAAAAATTATCAGGTAGATTATGATTGTAGAGTTGATATAAATTTAAAAACAGGTGAAATAAAAGTATTTAAAATACTGGATAAAGACGAGAGCAGTAGTGAAGCTGGTGTAGAGAAGAGTAAGAATACTGAAATAGAAGTTACTCCGGATAATTTTGGCAGAATAGCAGCACAGACAGCCAAACAAGTAATAAGACAAAGAATTAAAGAGGCTGAGCGAGAAGTTATGTATGATGAATTCAAGGATAGAGTTGGGGATATGGTAACCGGGATCATACAACAGAGCGACTCCAGATTCACGCTTGTAGATTTAGGGAAAGTAGAAGCACTACTACCACCAGGTGAACAGGTTCCTGGAGAGAGGTATAAACATGGTGAGAGGATAAAATGTTATATTTCTGATGTTCGAAAAACAACAAAGGGACCACAGGTGATAGTATCAAGAACACATACAGGTTTAATAAAAAAGCTTTTTGAGCTGGAAGTCCCTGAGATTTTTGAAGGTATTGTTGAAATTAAAAGCATTGCCAGAGAGGCAGGCTACAGGACAAAAATAGCAGTAAAGTCAAATGAAAAAAATGTTGATCCTGTGGGAGCCTGTGTTGGGCCAAAGGGTTCACGCGTTAAAATGATTGTAGATGAATTGGGTGGAGAAAAAATAGATATAGTAGAATATAGTGATGATATTGTAACTTTTATTAAGAATGCGCTTAGCCCGGCAAGAGTTTTAAAAGTGCTTACAGATGAGGAAAATAAATTTGCACTTGTTGTTGTTTCCAGCGACCAGCTTTCTCTGGCAATAGGCAGAGAAGGTCAGAATGCAAGACTGGCAGCTAAACTTACAGGCTGGAAAATTGATATAAAGAGCGAAAATCAGTTTGAAGAAGAACTTGAAGAGGCCAGGAAAGAAAGATTAAAGAGTAAAGGAGAATAAGATATAAAAAATGTCTGATAGGTGATACGGCATAATAGATAATGTTCTGGCATAATTAGTTAATAGAGGCAGAAAAATATTATTCCGTCCTGTGTTAAAAAAATAAAAGCGGGTCAGTAAGGTAGTGTGATTTGGTAAAGTTATGAGTGATAATAAAGAAAAAAGTAAAAGTAAAATTAATACAATTAAAGAGGGAAAAACAAGCCATTTAAAGGAGAAAAAAGCCCTGGATACAGCTACTGTAAAGACGAAAACAAAGAAAACTGAAAAAGTAGAAGAGATTGTGATGTCTGAGAGAGAAAAACCCCAAAAGACCGAAGCTAAGCTGAAAGTAAAAACAGATTGGGAAAAAGAAAAAAAGTTAAGTATCAAGAGCGTAATTGATAAAGAGCTTGATAAAGAAGAAAAAGAGGGAAGGCTGAAAGTAAGACCGGCCAGGAAAAAGAAATCATCGCAGGATAAAACAAAAGGCAAAAAAGCATCAAAAGAAATACAGGAAGGTTTTGAAAAAGATTCAAAAAAGCGGCCTGAGATAAAAAAGCTAATCGAATTACCTGAAGGAATAACCATAAAAAAATTATCAGAGAAAATAAATGTGCCCTCGCATGAAATAATTGAGTTATTATTTAATATGGGTGAGGTTGTTAATATAAACCAATCACTGAGCAGAGATTTAATAGAATTTTTATCACAGGAATATAATTTTAAGTATCATATTGTTGGTTTTGATGACAGGCTGGATGAGTTTTCTGAAGACACTGAAGAAGATCTGAAGCCCAGACCACCAATTGTAACTGTAATGGGACATGTGGACCATGGAAAAACAACTTTGCTTGATGTTATAAGGGAAACAAATGTAGCAGTAAGCGAGCACGGAGGGATAACACAGCGAATAGGTGCCTATCAGGTTGAATATAAGAATAGAAAAATTACTTTTATAGATACGCCGGGTCACGAAGCTTTTACCTCTATCAGAGCAAGAGGTGCCAGTGTTACAGATATTGCAGTAATTGTTATAGCTGCAAATGATGGAATCATGCCCCAGACTGTTGAAGCAATAAATCATGCAAAGGAAGCTGGTGTTCCAATTATTATTGCTATAAATAAAATAGACCTGCCTGATGCGGATCCAGAAAAAATTAAAAAAGGTCTTACCGAATACAATCTTGTTCCGGAAGAATGGGGTGGAGATACTATTTGTATAGAAATCTCTGCCAGGAAGAGGATCAATCTTGAAGAATTTCTCGAAATGATTCTACTTGTTGCAGATTTAAATGATATAAAGGGAAACCCTGATTCTACGGGAACAGGAATTATAATTGAATCAAGGCTGGATAAAAGCATAGGTCCTGCAGGAACAGTAATAGTAAAAAGGGGCAAAATAAAAGTTGGTGATTCTTTTATTACCGGTAATTCATTTGGAAGGGTAAGGTCAATAAGGGATGAATATGGAAACTTGATTAAAGAAGCAATTTTATCCCAGCCTGTAGAAATTACAGGTTTTCCTTCAGTTCCAAAAGCCGGTGATAAATTATTTGTTGTTAAAGATGAAAAATCGGCTAAGGAGCTTCTGCAAAGGAAAGAATATGAAACAAAAATGATGAAAATAGCTGATTCAAGGAGAACATTAACCCTGGAAAAATTATCAGAACTATCAAAAGAGATTGAATTAATAAAATTAAAAATAATCCTTAAAGCAGATTCCCAGGGCTCGCTTGATGCACTGGTAAAATCGCTTGGTGATATAAAGGAAGAGAAAATTAAAATTGAAATAATACATAAAGCAATAGGTGCAATAACAGAAAGCGATATTATGCTTGCTATAGCTTCGAATGCTATAGTAATTGGCTTTGGTGTATCATTAACCAAAAGCGCAGAACAACTATATAAAAAAGAAGGTGTAGAAGTAAGGACATATGATATCATCTATAAATTAATCGATGATATAACACTCGCCTTAAAAGGATTATTAAAACCTGAAGTTAAGAAAGTCAGCATGGGTAAGGCTGAAGTAAGAGAAATATTTAAGTTACCAAAAGCTGGAGTAGTTGCAGGTTCTTATATTCTCGAAGGTGAAGTTGAAAGAGGTAATTTAGTAAATGTGATAAGAGACGGTAATGTGATTTTTGAAGGCAGGGTTGCAACCCTGCATCGCTTTAAGGAAGATGTGAAAAAAGTTACATCAGGATATGAATGTGGAATAAGAATAGATAATTTTCAGGACATTAACATTGGAGATATGCTTGAATTTTTTGAAGAAAAATAATATGCATGAGATGATGTAAAACTGCAGGTGTTTAAAATGGATAAAATAAAAAAAGCTGAAATAGATATAAAAAGGGAAATCAGTTTTATAATTAATACAAAAGTAAATGATCCCAGAATAGGATTTGTAACTGTTACAGGTACGGAACTATCGGTAGATTTTAAGTGGCTGGATGTTTTTGTAAGCATAATGGGTGATGAATATGAAATCAAAAGAAGTCTTGAAGGCCTGAATAGCTGTAAAGGATTTATAAAGAGAAATCTAAAACAGAGATTAAAGCTCAGGAGTGTGCCCAGCATAAAGTTTTTATATGATAAATCTATAGACACCGGTATAAGGATATCAAAGATACTTGATGATCTGGATAAAGACAATAGTCAGTAAGCAGGTTAGCATAATTGGATGTAAATAAATTATACGGTAAGATATCAAAAATTATAGATGCTAATAATAAATTTGTAATTATAACCCATGATTGTCCTGATGGCGATTCATTAGGTTCACAGATAGCACTTTATCAGTTACTGGTTTTACTTAAGAAAGACGTAATGCTTGTTTGTAACTGCGAAATTCCCTATCAATATAAATTTCTACCCTATATTGACAGGATTTATAAAAATTTTGAGAAAATAAAAAAATCTGATAATAACAGGCAATATATATGTATCTGTCTGGATTGTGCTGACGAGCACAGAATGAATCTCGATTTTAAAGATTTAAAAGATAATTTTAAATATATAGTAAACATTGACCATCATTATAATAATACCAATTTTGGCGACCTGAATATTGTGGATATAAAAAAATCAGCCACTGCAGAGATTTTATATGAACTCATATCCAGCAATTACCCGGGAATGATGGATGATATAATAGCTGAGGGTATTTATATCGGGATACTTACTGATACGGGAAAATTTCAATATAGCAATACAAATTCTGATGTTCATAAAACAGTAAGTGAATTGCTTAAATTTAATGTATATCCTTCTAAGATTAGTAAATATATATATGAGTGTGAACCTCTGGAGAGATTTAAGCTAATACAGATTGTTTTTCAAAGGATTGAGTTTATACATTCTACAGGTCTTATATATTCTTATGTTCTACAAAAAGATTTTAAAAAATTAAATCTACCTTTTTCTGCCCAGGATGGGATTATTGATTTATTGAGAAGTGCAGAAAAAGTAAAAATCGCAGCTTTAATTAAACAAACTGAAAAAAGATGCTTTAAAATTAGTCTCAGAACCTCTGATAGCAATATCGATCTTTTCAAAATTGCAAGTAAATTTAATGGTGGGGGACACAAAATGGCTTCTGCGTATGCCGATAGAGGGAGTCTGAGAACTGTAATGAATAATTTAAAAAAGTCAGTTAAAGAAAGTATAGACAATGGATAGGAATTGTAAATCAGATTACCTGAAGGATTTTGACGGTATTTTATTAATAAATAAACCACCGTCTGTAACATCTTATGATATTATAAGGAATTTAAAAAAAGTTTTTTTTTAAAGAAAATCGGACATGCGGGGACTCTGGACCCTGCAGCAGAAGGTCTGCTTATTGTATTAATAAATAAAGCCACTAAATTATTCAAATATTTTTTAACATTAAATAAAGAATATATTGCACAGCTAAAACTGGGAGTAGTTACAGATACATGGGATCTCAGTGGGAAGATTCTGGCTGAGAAGAAAGTTGAAGATATAGATAAAGATAAAGTAGTAGATGTTCTTAATAAATTTAAAGGCAAAATAAAACAGAAACCTCCGGTGTATTCAGCAGTAAAATATAAAGGGAGTCCCTCATACAGACTGGCAAGAAAGGGACACCGGGTAGAATTAGAACCAAAAATAGTAAATATTTATAATCTTGAGCCAGTCTCCATTGAAAAAGATTTAGTTGAAATTAAAGTTAACTGTAGTTCTGGTACATATATAAGATCACTGGCCTATGATATCGGTGAATTACTTGGAACAGGAGCTTCATTAAAAGAACTAAAAAGAACATTAATTAACGATTATAAACTTGAAGACAGTATTAGTGTAGAAGATTTTATAAAGAATGTGCTTGAGGGTCATCTTTCTGTAGAAAAATATATTGAGCCGGCTTCTTGTATAGTACCACTAAAAAGATTACTGGAGAAAATGGAGAATGTATATGTAAAGAATAGATATATAAGTTCTATTAAGAATGGATGGCCTCTTACAGAGGAAATGATAGAAAATAGATTAACCGGTAATACAGGTTTATTTAAAAAAGGGAGTTTTGTTAACATACTGGATAGTAACTCAAATCTACTTGCGGTACATGAAGTTATAAGTGAAGAAGTGTTTTGTGATAAAGGTGACAGGGTTAGAAATATGGCTGAAAAAAAACAAAAACTAACAAAAAATATAATTTCTTTTATTGATGGAGTGGATTGAAAAATTTAATATTTATTCATTTTATTAAAAATTTAATTTTTTAGTAAGGAGCCAGCAGGTTATTGGCTGAAATAGTGGATTTAGAAAAGATAGATAAAGAAAATTTTAAGTACAAGAATTCTATTGTGGTTATAGGATTTTTTGATGGTGTTCATCTGGGCCACAAAAAAATAATAAATAAATGTATCGACAGAGCAAGAGCGGTGAGCTGTAGCAGCATAGTTTTAACTTTTAACAGGCCACCGGTTAATGTGGCCAGAAATAATACACTTAAGAAGCTCATAATTCCTTTTGAAGAAAAAATTAAAATTATAGATGCAATGGATATCGACTGTATAATAATTGCTGATATTAACCCGGATTTTTTAAAATTAACCCCCGAACAATTTTGCAGGGATATTCTTATCAACAAACTTCATATAAGAGAAATTTTTGTGGGAGAGGGTTTTCGTTTTGGTTATCAAGCTGCAGGTGACGTGTCATTTCTTAAAAATTTTTTAGAGTCTTATTGTGTTAAGGTAAATGTTGTACCCCTGTTAAAGGTAAATGGTGAAATAGTATCAAGTACGGCTATAAGGAAATACTATTCTGAAGGCAGGATAAGAGAAGCATCAAATTTACTGGGAAGAAACCCGCAGATCGATGGAGTTGTTACAAAGGGTGCAGGCAGGGGCAGGCTACTCGGATTTCCAACTGCAAATATTAATATATGTGAGTTATATATAATACCCGCTGATGGTGTTTATATCGGGACAGTTTTTATTAATGAAGAAGAAAAAATATACCCGGCTGTGATTAATGTTGGGAATAACCCTACATTTAAAGAATCAGGAAAACGAATTGAAGCCTATTTACTGAATTTTAGTGGTAACATATATAATAAAAAAATTAAAATCACTTTTTTGGAGAAATTAAGGGACGAAATGGTGTTTGATAATAAAGATGAATTAATAAAACGTATAAAACTTGATATTGAATATGCATTAGAATATTTTAAAATTAAATTTAATTCAGATAAAATTTAGTAAATGAATAAAATCTGGCAGAAATAAATAACGACATGTTATGCGGGTAGAGAGAAATGCTCTATAGTGGTAAAATTATTTTTAATAATATATATTTTAATAGTATATACAACTTAATAACATGTGTAAAAAGAAAATTAAAAATGGATTAAATTGTAATTAGTATGCAGTTATGATAAATTATACTACGGAAATTTTAGGAGGTGAGGAAATTGGCTTTAGTAAAGGAAGAGAAAAAGAAAATAATTGACAAGTTTAAAGTTCATGAGAATGATACTGGTTCCTCCGAAGTTCAGATAGCTATTTTAACTAAAAAAATTAACAGGCTTAATGAACATTTGAAGGTAAATAAAAAAGATAATAATTCCAGGAGAGGGCTTGTTATTATGGTTGGAAAAAGAAAAAAGCTTCTTGCATACCTAAAAAATAATGACATAAATAGATATAAAAAAGTAATAAAAGAACTTGGATTACGAAAATAAGGTTACACCTGGGTCATCAGAAACACCTTTTTAAAATACTATAATCCAGAGTTTAAATTATAATTTAAAGGAGCATTCTAATAATATATGGAAAAGAGTTACGAAATTGATATTTGTGGAAAGAAAATGGCCGTTTCTACCGGAAAGATGGCCAGGCAGGCCAATTCTATTCTGGTGAAATTTGGTGGGAATGGTGTGCTTATTACTGCTGTAATGAATAAAAATCCTGTTGAAGCTGTAGATTTTTTCCCGCTTGTTGTAGATGTCGAAGAGAGGATGTATGCAGCAGGGAAAATACCAGGAGGGTTTTTTAGAAGAGAAGGGAAAGCAAGTGATAAGGCGATACTTAATGCAAGATTAACTGATAGGCCGCTACGGCCTTTATTTGATAAAAATATAAGGAATGAAGTGCAGCTGATTGCTACGGTAATATCATTTGACCAGGATATTCCTTATGATGTTTCTCTAATAAATGGTGCCTCAACACTGCTATACATATCAGATATACCATTTGATGAACCAGTAGGTGCTGTAAGGATCGGTAAGATAGGGGATAATTGGATAGTAAATCCAACATATAGTGAAATTGAAGAAAGTATTATAGACATAATAATAGCCGGAACCGAAGATGCGATTTTAATGGTTGAAGCAGGTGCTAAAGAAGCTCCTGAAGAGATAGTGATCGAAGCTATAGAGAAAGCACATGATGAAATAAAAAAAATAATTTCTTTTCAAAGAGAATTTAAAAAAATAGCAGGAAAGGATAAGAAAGAAACAGATAAATTTGTATTAAATGTTGATGTTGAAAAGAGAGTAAGAGAGCTTGCAGAAGAAAAAATTCAGAAAATTCTTGATGAAATAGTAGAGTATTCAGAAAATGAAGAGAGAAAAGCTTTACTTGATAATACAGAAAGAGGATTTTTCCAGGATAAGGTTTCAGTTTTAAAAGAAGAAGTGGAAAAAGAGCTTGAAAAAGAATTCCCGGATGATGGTGAAAGCATTGATATAAGTTTTAAGGAGCTGGAAAGAGAGCTTGTAAGGAAAACAATTCTGGAAAAAGGTATAAGACCTGATGGGAGAAAGCCTGATGATATAAGAGAAATAAAATGTGAGGTAGGTCTGTTTCCTGATACAACTCATGGAATGGGTCTTTTTACAAGAGGGAAAACACAGGCACTTACAATACTTGCTCTTGGCTCAATAAGAGAGGCACAAAAAATAGAAAGTCTTGGGAAAGAAGAGTTTAAAAGATATATTCATCACTATAATTTCCCTCCATTCAGTGTAGGGGAAACCTGGCCTCTCAGAGGTCCTAAAAGAAGAGAAATTGGCCATGGTGCACTGGCTGAAAAAGCTTTGAGGCCGATGATTCCCGATGAAGATAAATTTCCATATGTTTTAAGACTCGTATCAGAAATTCTTGAATCTAATGGCTCAACATCTATGGCTAGCGTATGTGGCAGCACACTTGCTTTGATGGACGCCGGTGTTCCTATATTAAATCCTGTTTCAGGTATTGCAATGGGGCTAATTAAAGACGATAAGTCAGACAAATATGTAATATTAAAGGATATACAGGGTATAGAAGATTTTTATGGTGATATGGATTTTAAAGTTGCCGGGACGAAAAATGGAATTACAGCGCTGCAGATGGATATGAAAACAAAGGGTATTAGTCTTGATATTATAAAAGAAATTCTTAAAAAGGCACGTGAAGGAAGGTTATATATACTGGAAAAAATGCTGGAAGTTATACCGGAGCCGAGACCAACTTTATCAAAGTGCGCTCCTAAAATTACTACTTTCAAAATACCTAAAGAAAAAATTGGTGATATTATCGGTCCGGGAGGAAAGAATATAAAGAGTATAAAAGAGGAGTTTAATTTAGATGAAATTGATATAAGTGATTACAATGGAGAAGGTATTGTTTCTATTATTTCTTCTGATGATGAGAACATTGCTATGGCCAGAAAAAAGATAGAGGGAATGTTGAAAAGCATTGATGACATAAAAGTAGGAGAAGAATTTCTGGGAACTGTTGTGGGAATAACAAACTACGGTGCATTTATTAACCTGATTCCTGGAGTTGATGGACTTCTACATATATCAAAAGTTGCAAATAAAAGGATTAAAGATGTTAAGGATTATTTAAAGGTCGGTGATAAAGTCCTTGTAAAAGTAGAGAATATTGATTCCAGAAGCAAGAAAATAGGTCTGGAAAGAACTGACATTTGAATATATGATATCTGGTCTGATATGTGAATATATTAATAGGGAGAGGTTAATAGAGAGATAATATCAACAAACAGCGTAAAATTTGATCAGTATAAAATAACTGAATTAAGCAATGGTGTAAAGATAATTAGTGAATATTTGCCTCATTTCAGGTCTGTGTCACTCGGAATCTGGGTACCAGTCGGGTCCAGAAATGAAAATGAAAAAATCAATGGAATAACTCACCTCATAGAACACCTTATTT
>JAQVEM010000075.1 GCA_028697935.1 Actinomycetota bacterium | reverse complement strand
ATAACGAATGTAGAGCTATTAAAGATATCCGGACAGGATTTATATGTAAGAGGATTGGATGCTTTTCAGGGCAGCCCTGTTTTAGACATTAAAGCTATCGGGAAGATTAAAAATTAGAAATATACTAAAAATATTTACTCTTCTTTTATCTGTTTTATCAGTTCGATATATTTACAAATAAGTATCAATAGTTGCCAATGAATTGCCTTTCTCTTATTAACAGATGCTCCATATCGTGAGTATTATATTTCAGGGACTAAGATATGATTTTACAGTAACACCGTGAAAATATGATTATCATAAGATGTATCAAATGTAAGCATGATATATTTAAATATCGTAAAATTGGCAAGGGAAAATTATGGCATTGCTGGAAGGATAGAATTAAACGAGATTATAGTATTCATAAGGGAAATAAAATTCAGTGTATTTGTGGAAACATCATTGGCAAAGAAGAAGAAAAATGGATTAAGATGAAACAACACACCTTCGAAATATCTGGCACTATTACAAAACAGTAACAAGGCTAAATTATGGTTAATAATAATTTAAAGGATAATCGATTGAAATATTTACCGGGAAACCTTATCTAGTTTATTGGATTTCGAATAACAATCAAAAAAAGGCAACAAGGTTAAGGGGATTAGAAGAGTTGAAAAGGGGAGTTCATTTTTTTGCTGGCAATCAACATATCTTTTGGAACCTGTGCCTCAATGAGTTGTTCGGAAATGGCAGGGACAAAATATTTTTCTGTATAAAAATGCTCAATGTCAATAATATTTAACCCTATCTCTTTAGCTCTTAATGCTTCATGGTGTTTGACATCTCCGGTAATCAGGATATCTGCCTTTTTCTGGTAAGCCTGATCAATCAGAGAACCGCCACTTCCGGTACACAGAGCAATAGTTTTAACCTTTTTATTGTTTGCTTGAACTATTCTCAGATAGGGAATATTAAGTATATTTTTTATATTTTTAACGAAATCTGTCAGGGTTTGTTCCGAAGTTGCTGTGGCAATTAGGCCAATTCCTGACTTTGTATTAGTTTTTAATTGATAAATATCATAAGCTGGCTCCTCATAGGGATGGTTTTCGTAGATAGCCTCAATTATTTTATCAAAATCCCTCTCTCGAAAAACTGTTTCAATCTTTGTTTCATCAACCAATTCTCTTTTCTCTGTTTTTCCTATAAAGGGCTTTGCTCCTTCCAGTGGCTTAAAGGAACCTTTCCCGGAGAAGGTAAATGATGTTTCGTCATAATTACCAATATTTCCAGCACCGGCCTTAAAAAGAGAATTCAAAAGGCCTTCCCGGTATTTTTCAGGTACATATAGGGCCAGTTTAAATATTTTTTCTGAAGAAGGCTCCAAGCAATCAATCTTTTTCAAACCTAGTATCTTGCCAACATAATCATTTAAACCATTTTCTGCCAGGTCATAGTTAGTGTGTACTGCTATCGAATTGAGGTGATGATGTGCTAGCTGGAAGACTATTGGACTTTCCTGCCTGGTAATGTTAGTGATGGGTTTAAAGAAGATGGGGTGGTGGGATAGAATAGTATTACAATTTTGCTTAACTGCTTCTTCCATCATCTCAGATGTAACATCAAGACATATTAATATTTTATCTATATTTCCATCAAGATCAGCATATTGAACACCACTGTTGTCAAAATCCTGCTGCAGAAAAAAGGGTGCAAACACATCAATAATATCTATCAGTTCTCTTAGTTTCATAAATAAATCTTTTCATTCCTTTCTAAAGAGGAATGTAGTAAATGATTTTAACTACACTGCAGATTTTATGAATATTTTTCAAATTTTACTTAACATTCTTTTAAGCTCTTGGATATCGCGCCAGGTCAATTCTTTAGGGCTACCAGGTGTGGCCTCTTGATGCCTCAGAAGATAGCTGGGATGAAACATAGGGAATATCTTAATTCCTCCCAGCCAGGGAAACCACTGGCCTCTGAGTCTGGAAATAGCGTCATCTGTATTTAAGAGACATTTTGTTGGTACACTGCCCAGGGTAACAATAATCCTGGGATTTATTAATGCAATCTGGCTTTCCAGATAGGGTAGGCAAATTTCAATTTCACTCTTATTGGGATTTCTATTTTGAGGCGGTCTGCATTTAACTATATTGGTAATAAATACATCCTTTCTCTCTATCTGTACTGATTGCAATATACGGGTAAAGAGCTGGCCGGCTCTGCCTATGAATGGGAGACCTTCTCTATCTTCATCCCCTCCAGGAGCTTCTCCTACAAACATAACAACACTATTATGGCTGCCTTCCCCAGGGACTGCCTTTTTCCTGGTTTGAGATAAGGGGCATTTTTGACAATCTCTAATTTTTTCAGCCAATTCCTCCATAGTTAGCGAAATTGTGGGCATATCCATAAAACACCTCAGATTTTAACAGTGATAAAAGTAGTAAACAAATTAAACTATTAAAGCAGCTGGTTTTTACTATTTCTATGTAGGGTTTAATTTTCACTCGGTTTCTTTCAGCTATTCTTTTTGATTTTATATTCTCTGCATATCTATTTTCTAATAACTAAAAGCGTCTTTAATCTACATTTCTAATATAATATTCTATCATGAGGAAACACAACAAACAAGGGAGTTTAGTTTAAGTCCTGAATTAAAAAATTCAGTGAACTAATAATAAAAATTGTGTGGAGCTTGTAACTCAGGTTATCTTATTTTACTCTTTATGGTATGATAGTAAGAACTATTAAAATTGATTTTGAATCAATAAAAGAGAAGATTAGTTATGGTAAAAAATGCAGAATTAGCTGACATCTTTGCTAATATTGCCCGAATTCTGAAGATAAAAGATGAAAATGTATTTAAAATTAGAGCCTATGAAAGAGTGGCTGCTACTCTGGAGAATTTACCCATGGAGGCTGAGACTCTCTACAGGTTGGATAAATTGAATGAGATTCCAGGGGTGGGAGAGGCAATTGCCCAAAAAATTGGAGAATTAGTTGAAACAGGCAGATTGGAATATTATGAGAAGCTAAAAAAGAGTATCCCAGAGGGAGTATTTGAATTATTGAATGTCCCGGATATAGGGCCTCGTAAAGCAAAACTCTTTTATGAGGAACTAAATATCACTAGTGTCAAAGAATTAGAAGAGGCTGCTCTTCAACATAAATTACAGAACCTTCCTGGAATGGGAGTAAAAGCAGAAAAGAATATTCTAAGAGGAATAGAATTATATAAGAGAAGAGAACAAAGAACCCTCCTGGGAGCGGCTCTACCCATCGCTGAAGAGATAGTTGGTGAATTTAAGCCATTGGGAGAAGTTGACAGGATCAGTATTGCCGGTAGCATAAGGCGTAGAAGGGATACTATTGGCGATATAGATATACTAATTGCTTCTAAAAATCCAGAAAAAATAATGAACAAGTTCATTCATCTATCACAGGTAAAAGAAGTACTGGCAGAGGGATTAACTAAATCAGCTATATTGACTCATCAAGATATTCAGGTGGATTTAAGAGTGGTTGCTCCCGATAGTTTTGGTGCTGCTCTGTTATACTTTACCGGTTCCCAGGCTCATAATGTTCATTTGAGAGAGATAGCAGTAAGGATGGGTTTAAAAATCAATGAATATGGAGTATTTCAGGTTAAAGATGACAAAAAGATTGCCGGTGAAGAGGAAGAAGAAATCTATAGAATATTAGAACTACCCTATATTATGCCTGAGCTGAGAGAAGACAGGGGTGAGTTTGAAGCAGCGCAAAACAAGACATTGCCCAATCTGGTTGAAATAAGTGATATAAAGGGAGACTTCCATATTCATACAATAGATAGTGATGGGATTAATACCATTGAGGAAATGGCAGTGGCTGCCAGGCAAAGGGGGTACCAATATATAGCTATCACCGACCATTCTCAGTCACTCCATATTGCGGGAGGATTGGATGAACAAAGGCTTTTGGAACAGATAAAAAAAATCGAGCAAGTGAATCAAAAAATCGATGGTATAACAGTTTTAAAAGGAATCGAAGTTGATATTAAACCAGATGGGACCCTCGATACCCCAGATAAAGTATTACAAAAGCTTGATATCGTTATTGCCGCTATCCATTCCGGTCTAAGGCAGGAAAGAAAAAAACTTACTGAACGATTGAAAAAGGCAATGGAAAATCCCTTAGTTGATATAATAGCCCATCCTACAGGTAGAATTATTGGTTATAGGGAAGCTTATGATGTAGATATTCAAGAAATTATTCAAATTGCCGCCCGAACAAACACAGTATTAGAGATTAATGCCTCTCTTGAGAGGATGGATTTAAATGATATATATACCAGAAGTGCTAAGGAGCAAGGTGTTTTGCTCTCTATTGGTAGTGATGCCCACCAAATTTCAACTCTGGACAATATGTATTATGGAATAACAATTGCCAGGCGAGGATGGCTTGAAAAAGAAAACCTTTTAAACACACTCCCTCTAGATAAAATAAAATCCATATTAAAGAAAAAATAAACTTAAATAAACAAAACTTGGTTTACGTTTTTATGCGTTATGGGTATATAATTTAAATTATTAAGGTTTTAAGACATTAAAGTGGAGATGTATCAATGAAATATAAAATTGGATTTATAGCTCCTTATCGAGAGTTAGCAGATATATTCTCTGAAGTTTGCAATGAATTCAATAAAAAAATTATAGTGAAGATCGGAGATTTGGAAGAAGGGGTTAAACAGTCAAAAGAATTAGAAAAACAAGGAATAGATGTAATAATTAGTAGGGGAGGGACTGCAATTGCCATTGAGAAGGAATTATCAGATATTCCAATTGTTAGAGTTCCGATAAGTGGGTTTGACATAATCAAAGCTATCTACAGTATAAAAAAAATAGCAAAAAAGATGGCAATTATTGGGTTTCACCCCTTCACATATGGTATAGAAGGATTGGGAAGGGTATTGGGGATTGAAATAAAGGGATTAACTCTTGAGGAAGACTGGTATAATGACTCCTTTTATATTAAACAAAAAATTGAAGAAGTAAAAAAAGATAATTTTAATTGGGTAATAGGGGATAATATTTCTGTTGAAGTTGCCAAAACGCTGGGTATGAATGGAATATTAATTGAATCAGGCAAGGAAGCACTAATACAATCAGTTTTTGAAGCAGAAAGAGTAGCAAGAGTAAAGAGATTGGAGTTAGAAAAAACAAAAAGATTTAAAAGTATAATAGATTTTGCTTATGAAGGGATAGTAACTGTAGATCAGAATGGAATAATTGATAATTTTAATCCAAAAGCTGAGAAAATATTTAATAAGAGTGCATATCAGGTGATTGGAGAAAGTATATATAAGATCTTTCCAGAAGATGAGAGTGCAGAAGTTTTAGAGAGTGATCAAAAAATAGAAGGTAAGGTATTTAATTTTGGAGAAATAAGAATTGTTGCCAATATAATTCCTATAAAGATAAACACTGAAACTGTTCGACGTGTAATTACTTTTCAGGATACTTCTGTCATACAAAAAGCTGAACAAAGAATAAGAAGAGGGTTATATCACAAAGGCAATATTGCTGAAAATCAATTTGAGGATATTATTGGGAAGAGCTTAATAATAAGGACTCTAAAAGAAGAAGCAAAAAGATTTTCTGAGGTAGATTCTCCTATCCTGATTTATGGTGATACCGGAACAGGGAAAGAGCTTTTTGCACAATCAATTCATAATTACAGTAAAAGAAAAAAACAACCATTTGTTGCCTTTAATTGTGCTGCACTTCCCGATAATATATTGGAAAGTGAACTCTTTGGCTATGTAGAGGGTGCTTTTACTGGAGCGAGAAAAGGTGGGAAGATGGGTTTATTTGAATTAGCCCATGGCGGGACTATTTTTCTGGATGAAATAGGAGAAATATCTCAAAACACTCAAGTTCGTTTACTGCGAGTTTTAGAAGAACAAAAAATTAGGCGCTTAGGGGATGATAGGGTAATTCCAATTGATGTGAGAATAATTACCTCAACTAATAAAAACCTTACCAAATTAATAAAAGAAGGTAAGTACAGGGAAGATCTATATTATAGAATTAATGTTTTAAATATTGTATTACCAAATTTAAATGAGAGAAGTTCTGATATCCCATTACTGGTACATTTTTTTATAAAAAAATATAAGTATAAATTTGGGAAAGAGATTAAAGGAGTTTCTGCTGAAAGTATTAAGATATTGCAAGGTTATGACTGGCCAGGCAATATAAGGCAATTGGAAAATACAATTGAAAGATTGGTTATAAGTGTTGATAATGATGATTATATTCAGCCAAATCTGGTTCAAAAAATATTAAATTCAGAAAGCTTAGATAGCAAAAAAATATCTGATAAAATATCTAACAATAGAATAAATGATAACCAAATAACTGTTTCGCTTAATGATAGTTTGGATGGCATTGAAAGAGAAATTATTCAAAAATTGATTGAGAAGGAAAAA
>JAQVEM010000004.1 GCA_028697935.1 Actinomycetota bacterium | reverse complement strand
CATATCTTCCACTCTTAAGTCCAATTACCGCACAATCTTTAACCGCAGGGTTAGACTTTACTACAGATTCGATGTCTCCCGGGAATATATTTACTCCATCAGACCTTATAATTAAGTCATCTTTTCTTCCCTTAAAAAAGATATTTCCGTTTTTATCAATTTCTGCAAGGTCACCGGTTCTAAACCAGCCATCAGTAAAGCTTTCTTTTGTAGAAGTCTCATCTCCAAAATAGCCGGGGCTTACATTTGGCCCTCTCACCAGTATTTCACCATCTTCAATCTTTACCTGCAGCCCTTCAAGAGCTTTCCCAATTGAACCAACTGCCTTCCCAAAGGGGTCAGATAAAGTAACCAGAGGAGCTGTTTCTGTTAATCCATATCCCTGGAAAATTCCATAAGCTGTTGTCCTCCAGAATTCATCAACTGATTTATCGAGAACTGCTCCTCCTACCAGTATAGCGATGAATCTCCAACCCAACTTAAAATGGAGGTTAATAAAAGCACACAGGCGGAAGGGCCAGTAGTATTTCTTGAATCTATTATATTTTTTCCAGAACCTCTCATTATCAAGGCCATAATTTTTTATTGTATAATCTTTCAGAATCTCTAAAAATTTGGGAAGAACCCCGAGTATCCAGATTTTTTCTTCTTTTATTGCCTTAACTATTGCCCGGGGAGTCAGGTTATTTGTAAATACTACCGAACTTCCAATCATCAGGGGGACAAATATGCCAATTAGCTGTCCATACATATGACTTAATGGCACAAGGGAGAGTATTTTAGGATTAAACATAAGATTAAATGCCCACTTCCATTTATTCATAGCTGGAGTTATAGATTTAAGATTTGAGGCAATGTTATTGTGCTTTATCATGACTCCTTTGGGAGTTTTTGTTGTACCCGAGGTAAATACAATTTCAGCAAGGTCATCAGAATTTACTGAATCTGCCGTATAGATTGCACCTTCTTCAGGAACAATAGATAAAAGTTTATTTTCCAGTTCATCAAAACGGATAACTGGAATATTGAATCCTTTTGTATTAACTTCACTGGAACAAACCGCTAGCCTGGCATTGACTTTATTTTTTACCATTAAATCAAAGTCAGGTCCTGTCTTTAAATCCAGAGGCACTATGACTGCTCCCCTTAGAAGGGTACCTGTATATACTATTACCCACTCGGGCCTGTTTTCGCCTTTAAGTATAACTTTATCTCCCTTATTTATGTTCAAATTCTGGAGAAGCACAGCGAACTTTTTTGACTGCTGGTAAACTTCATTGAAGCTCCATCTCCATGTCCTGTACTTTTCTCTGTTGTAAAAATACAGTTTATTGGATTTTATGTTTTTTTCTATAAAAGATAAAAGGGAAGAGCCCATATTATTTTAACCCCTCTTAAATAACTCTTCTTAAGTAATTTCCTTAAATAACCTTCTTAGCTAGACTCCTTTTAAATAAATTTAACCCTTTTCGGGTAAATTTAGTTTCTTCTGGATAAATTTAAAATCAGATGACGGAGTCAGGTGAATTTAGTCTTTAGTTTTTACCCGGATTACCATCATGGTATAAATATTTTTACTTAATAATAATATCAAATACGCTGCTAATAGTTGTTTAATTAGACTGAAAATTATTATATTAATGCTCAAAAATTACATTAATGCTGTCACAATATAATAACATATTTTATGCTGTCATATAAATCAATCAGAAGCTGAGAAGCTGATATATAAATTGGAATGATAAATTGGAATGCGGATTTTATTTTATAACTATTTAATTTATAGGAGTGTCAGCAGGATGGTAGGGTAGAGCAGGCAGAGTACTGCCGGGCTCCCTCCGCAGATACTTTTTTAAATGGCAACTTCATTCCAGAGATTTTTTCTGGCACTCAATTTTTTAATTGCTTATTGTATGAATTTTTACTAAAATATCTTGAAGTGTTTTAGGGCTGTAAGGCCTTTTTAGAGCATATAGCAGATTTATAGCTATTTTATTATTTTATTTATTTTTTAAAGGAGGTATCTGTGTCCGGTCAGATGTGGGTAAGGATTATTCCTTTCATTGGCTCAGTGGTAGCGCTGGTTGTAGCCCTGGTATTTTCTTTGCTTGTAAAGAATAAAAGCAAAGGCTCAAAGAGAATGGAGGAAATTTCTCGAAATATTTTTATAGGAAGCAGGGCTTATTTAAATCAACAGACAAAGATAATGCTTATTTTTATGGTTGTCCTGTGCATTCTTTTAGGCATTATGGTTAATTTTGGATACCTGTCGATTGTTTCAATTCCTGCTTTTATAAGTGGAATGTTATTTAGCATATTGATTGGTTATGTAGGAATGTGGATATCCACTACATCAAATGCTAAAGTAACAAGTGCGGCAAAGGATAAAGGCCTTGGAGAGGCAATGAATATAGCAATAACAGCAGCTTCTTCGGCAGGGATGGTTCTGGCATTTGGAGTATTATTATATACAGCTTTCTGGTTTAATATTCTATTCTGGTGGTATGGGAAGTCCTCGCCGGATATGATTCAAAATCTCTCACAGGTTGTAAATGTTTCGGTAACATTTGTTATAGGTGCAAGCTTTGCTGCGTTCTTTATGAGAACCGGTGGTGGAATATTTACCAAGGCTGCAGATATGGGAGCAGATTACGTAGGTAAGGTTGAATCCGGTTTAAAGGAAGATGATTACAGAAATCCTGCTACAATTGCAGATAATGTTGGCGATAATGTTGGTGATGTTGGCGGGATGATGGCAGATAGCCTGGAATCATGGCTTGGTGCCATAATTGCTGCCGAGCTTCTCGGATTTCTTGCATTTAGAAACCTGGCACCAGTTATGAATAGCGTACTGTTGCCCATGCTTATTTCAACAGCCGGTGTAGTGGCATCAATTATTGCTATCCTTGTTATTAAACTTGTTATAAGAAGGTATAAGGAGAATGCTACAGTAAGCAAGCTAACTGCTACAACATTATCCGGTCTTCTGATTACTGTGGCAGGAATCATAATAATTACTTATTTCATAGTAAAGTACACCATGGGTCCGGAATATAATTTCCTGTTTCATGCTTCAACTGGTGGAATAGTTGCTGGATTTTTGATTGGACTTTTTACACTTATTTATACTGATTCAAGGTACAGACCCACAAGAAACATTATGGAGAGTGCAAAAAGCGGTCCTGCAACTTATGTTGTAAATGGCCTTGCATATGGTATGGAATCAACCATACTTCCTGCATTAACAATAATTGGTACAATGATTTTTAGTTTTTTTATCTGCCAGGGTGGTTCAGATTTTACAATGGGATTATATGGCGTATCAATGGCTGCTGTAGGAATGCTTGCAGTTGCGCCTTTTGCTGTAACGATTGATGTATATGGTCCAATAGCTGATAATGCAGGTGGTATAGCAGAAATGGCAGAGCTCCCTCCAGAAGTAAGAAAAACTACCGATAAGCTTGATTCTGTCGGAAATACTACTGCTGCAATTGGAAAAGGAATTTTAATTGGAAGTGCTGCGGTAACTGCTCTTGCTCTCGGACAGGCTTATTTTTCACAGGTAGAACTTTTGAAACCGGGAGTGGTCCTTGACTTTATAAAAGACCCGATGGTTCTGTCAGGGCTGTTTATTGGAGTAATAGTACCATTCTTTTTCTCATCAATGCTGCTTACGGCAGTCGGCAATGCCGCAAATAAAGTTGTTCAGGTAGCAAGGAGACAGATAAAGGGAATTCTATCCGGAAAAGAAAAAGGTGACCCCAAAGAATTTATTACTATAGTTACAAAATCAGCCCAGAGGGGAATACTTATACCGGGTATAGCAATATTTGTTGTTCCGACTCTTGTAGGAATATTTATGGGTCCGGGCGCGGTAATAGCATTAATTATGGGAACGCTTCTTTCCGGATTTGCTCAGGCAATATTTATGGCAAACTCGGGCGGGGCAATGGATAACGCGAAGAAGAGAATAGAAGAAGAAGGAAGAAGCGGAACTGAAGAGCATGCAGCTTCGGTAGTAGGTGATACAGTAGGAGACCCGTTAAAAGATACAGTAGGACCGTCAATGAATATATTAATAAAGTTGTTAAGCACTGTGTCAATTCAGACAGTCGTACTGGTTGTAACACTATCGGATAAGATATTTAATCTTTAGCTAAGCTCTGATTATTAAATATTTTTAACTTAAATTAAAATGCACATATGTGTATACTTTGTATTAGTATCACATATGTGCATTTTGTTATATAGTCTATAGTCTGATAGTAGAATTAGTGAAGCATTATTCATATATACAACAGGTGCCGGGTACCCTGTGCTTGATTAACATAGAATTAAAACCAGAAGCCTGAATGCAATTATGAATTATTTAAAAATATAAATATTTGTGCTATTAATATTACCATGGAAAATAACATAAATAAAATAATTAAAACAATACTTGATAATTTTAAAGAAGGCAAAATAAAAAAAGAAGATGCAATATCAAAAATAAAGGATATGTATTTTGAGGATATTGGTTTTGCTAAAGTAGATCATCATCGTGCTTTAAGGAGAGGTTTCCCGGAAGTTGTATATGGTGCCGGCAAAACTCCAGAGCAGATTTTAGAGATAACAAAAAAAATATTAAATTATTCTGATGTTCTATTAATAACCAGAGTTACGGAAGCAATATATAATTTATTAAAAAAAGAGATTAAAAATACTAAGAACATTAAGTTTGACAGGGAGTCGGGTATAATATACATACCTCCAGATATTCCTGATAGTAAATTAGCTAAGGGAATAACTGTAGTATGTGCCGGGACTTCTGATATAGGTGTTGCAGAAGAAGCAGCATTAACAGCTTATTTGATGGGAAACAAAGTTGAAAGGATATATGACGCAGGAGTTGCCGGCATACACAGACTTATAAATTTTAAAGATAAATTAGTTAAATCAAATATAATAGTAGCTGTTGCGGGAATGGAAGGAGCGCTGCCCGGAATTATAAGTTCAATGGTAAGTTGCCCTGTAATTGGCGTTCCAACAAGTGTGGGATATGGTGCAAGCTTTGCTGGATTGTCAGCAATGCTTACAATGTTAAATTCATGTAGCCCGGGAGTTCTTGTAGTAAATATTGACAATGGGTTTGGTGCAGGCTATTCAGCAGGAATTATAAATAAATTAATTAATAAAGGGAAATCTGCTCAGGTTGCAAGTGAAGATTGCAGGTAACCTGTGGTTTTAGTGACTTAATTTTGATTGGATGATAATTTTTTTTAAATAAATTTTTAAATGGTATATAAGTGTAATATTATATTAGATATATTATAATTATAATAATTAGTAAAAGTTTTTAAGAATCATTATGGTAGAAGTAGATTACAAAAGAGAAAAAATAGGTCAGATACTTCTGAACAGAAACATTATATCAAAAGAGCAGCTGGATGAAGCTCTTGAAGTTCAGAAGAACACTGGCGAAAAATTAGGAGAAATACTTATTAAAAAAGGATATATTTCTGATGAAACCTTGATGGAGCTTGTTTCATTCCAGAGAGGTTTTGATGTTATAGACCTGGATAAAATTCAGGACCAGATTGACCCTTCTGTTGCAAATATGATTTCCAAGGATTTCGCCTTTAAGAGGAAAGTATTTCCCTTTAACCTTATTGACAGCACACTTTATGTGGCAATGACTGATCCAAGGGACATTAATGTCATTGATGAAATAAGACTTCTTACAGGCTACAATGTAAAGCCATTCATTAGTACAAAGAAAAATATAGAAGATATTATAAGGATATATACTTCGGATGAATACAGCCTTAAAGAAGTCCAGGAAATAATAAAAGACGAAGATTTAACTATAGGTAAAAAGTTTGAGGAGGAAATAGCTGAAAAAAATCCTCTCATAAGGCTTGCAAATCAGATTATATATAAAGCAGTGTCTCTGAGGGCAAGTGATATTCATATTGAACCACAGGAAAAAAATTGTACCATAAGGTTCAGAATAGATGGTGTACTTCAGAAAATAAAAGATGTTCCAAAATCAGTACAGAGACTTCTGATATCAAGGTATAAAATAATGGGTGGGATGGATATAACCGAGAACAGGCTGCCCCAGGATGGTAGAAGTTCCGTTAGATATGGAAATAGGATGATTGACCTGAGGCTTGCTTCAATTCCTGCTGTATATGGAGAAAATATAACCATAAGGATACTGGACAGGGATGAATCTGTTTTTGATTTAAAAAATTCAGGAATGGCTAAAGATGACCTTGAAAGATTTATGAGCATGATTACTATTCCACATGGAGCAGTTATCATAACAGGTCCCACAGGCTCAGGTAAAACTACAACTCTTTATGCAAGCTTGAATAAAATTTCAAGTGTTGAGAAAAAAATATATACCATAGAAGATCCCGTTGAATACAGATTTCCCCAGATAATGCAGGTTCAGGTAAATCCTAAAATTGATATGACTTTTTCAAGAGGTTTGAGGGCAATGCTCAGGAGCGACCCTGATATAATTCTGATTGGTGAAATAAGAGACCTGGAAACTGCAAAGATAGCTGTTGAAGCAGCTATAACAGGACATCTTGTTTTAACAACCCTGCACACGAATGACGCACCTTCCACGCTTACAAGGCTCCTTGAGATGGGAATAGAATCCTATATGATATCAGCGGCTGTAAAGGGAATAGTAGCCCAGCGACTTGTTAGAAAGTTATGCAATAATTGTAAGAAAGAAATCAAGATACCCGAAGAGTCTTTAAGTGAGGAAATAAGGCCGATACTTAAGGGCAAAAAAATCTATAAAAGCGTGGGTTGCAAGAGATGTAATTTTTCAGGTTATACTGGCAGAGTAGGAATATATTCAATGATGGATGTATCTAAAAAGATAAGAGAAATGCTTCTGCTCCGTAAAAGTACAGATGAAATTTCTGATGCTGCAAGAAAAGAAGGCATGAAAACACTTCTGGAAAGCGGTGCCTATAAAGTTGCCGATGGAACAACCTCACTTGAGGAATTATACAGAGTTGTTTACTAGACGTATTTGTATTTAGTCACGTTTTTTCCCGACCCGGTTCAAATTAATTTTTAGTTCTGGTTTAGTATCTTTTTTAAAAGCAAAAAAGCTCGATTAAGTTATTTTTATATTCTTATTTAATTAAATTAATTAAATTTTAAAATCAGGCTTAAATTTTTGTGGATTAATTTATATTTTTATGGTTTAGTTTAAATTGAATTTCTAATTTAATTTGATTTTCTAACTCGGCTAATTTGATTTAATTTAAAGATTTTAATCAAGAAAAATAAATTTTAGATTATTTTAGTATGGAAAAAGGAAAATTTGTTCATTTGCATGTCCACAGTGAATACTCATTACTGGATGGTGCTTCAAGAATACCAAAATTGATTGAAAGGGCCTGTGATTTTGATATGCCAGCTGTGGCTCTTACAGACCACGGAGTTATGTATGGTTGTATTGAATTCTATAATCAGGCAAAGAGAGCAGGGATAAAACCAATAATAGGATGTGAGGTTTACATGGCTCCAAAGAGCAGGTGGAATAAACAATCAGAAAGAGACAAAAGAGAAGAAAACTTTTATCACCTGACCCTGCTGGCTGAAAATAATCATGGTTATAAAAATCTTATGAAGATTGTAAGTCTTGGATTTCTGGAAGGATTTTATTATAAACCAAGAGTTGACAAAGAATTATTAAGAGAGTTTGGTGATGGCATAATTGCTCTGAGCGGGTGTATATCAGGAGAAATTCCCAAACACATTGTTTCTGGACGCATTAATGAAGCAGAAAAAATACTTGGTGAATATCTGGAAATTTTTGGAAAAGACAGGTTCTTCTTAGAACTTCAGGACTCTGGCATACAGGAGCAAAAAATTGCAAATAAAGTACTGCTGGACCTGTCAGAAAAATATAATATCCCACTGGTTGCTACAAATGATGTCCATTATATAGATAAAAGTGATAGCAAAGCCCATGACGTTCTGCTATGCATACAGACAGGTTCCACTATTAATGAACCCGGGAGATTAAGATTTCCTACAGAAGAATATTATTTTAAAGATTACAACCAGATGAGAGACCTTTTTAAAGATTTTCCGGGAGCGCTTGAGAATACACTGGAAATTGCCGAAAGGTGTAATTTAAATTTAAAATTTAATATGAATTTAATACCATCATTTAATGTTCCGGACAATTTGACCGCAGATGAATATTTAAAAAAGCTTTGCTATGAAAATATAGAAAATAAATATGGCAGTATTACAGGAGCAATTGAAGAGAGATTAAATAGAGAACTGGGAGTTATTAAAAAAAGAGGATTCTCTGATTACTTTTTAATAGTATGGGACCTCGTTAACTTTGCCAGAGAAAAAAATATTAGAGTAGGACCTGGTAGAGGCTCTGCTGCCGGGAGTATAGTTTCTTACCTGCTTGGAATAACATCTATAGAACCTTTAAAATACGGCCTGCTTTTTGAGCGATTCCTGAATGAAGAGCGTGATAGCATGCCAGACATTGATATTGATTTTTGCTATGAGAAAAGAAGTGAAATTATTAAATATGTAACAGAAAAATATGGGGATACGAAAGTTGCCCAGCTTATTACTTTCGGGACAATGGCAGCAAGGCAGGCTATAAGAGATGCCGGAAGAGTTATGGAAATGCCTTATGCTGAAGTGGATCGCATAGCAAAAATGATTCCCATGGAATTAAATATGACCATTAAAAATTCTCTCGAGATAAATCCCGAATTAAATGAAATTTATAAAAATAATGAAAAAGTCAGAGAAATAATTGATACTGCAATTTCACTCGAGGGTATATCAAGGCAGGATTCGATTCATGCCGCAGGAGTCGTTATATCCTCGGAAGAACTTTATAACTACACACCACTCCAGAAGGAAAATGAAGATGATATTGTAACTCAGTATAAAATGGAGGATATTCAAAAAATAGGTTTATTAAAAATGGATTTTCTGGGATTAAAAACGCTTTCCCTTATTGATAAAACTCTTTTTTTGATTAAAAAAACTAAAAATATAGAGCTGGATATAAATAAAATAAATCTTGATGATGATAAAACTTTTAATATGTTAAGCGATGGTGAGTGTCTGGGAGTTTTTCAGCTTGAAAGTTCAGGCATGCGTGAACTGGTAATTAATCTTAAGCCGACAAAGTTTGAAGATTTAATAGCCCTTCTTGCTCTATACAGGCCGGGTCCTCTTCAGAGCGGTATGGTGCAGGATTTTGTAGAAAGCAAAAATGGAAGGAAACAGATAGAATATCTCCACCCTTCTCTTGAAAAAATTCTTGAAAGCACTTATGGAATTATTCTATATCAGGAACAGGTAATGGGAATAGCTTCCGAGCTTGCAGGATTCAGTATGTCAGAAGCAGACATCTTAAGAAGTGCTATAAGCAAGAAAAAGAAGGCGCTTCTTTCCAAACAGAAAAATAAATTTATAGAAGGGGCAAGAAAAAAGGGAATAGACGAAAAGACTTCAATAAAGATTTTTGAGCTTGTAAATAATTTTGCTGAATATGGATTTAATAAATCCCACAGTGCTGCATACGCGATGATTTCGTATCAAACTGCCTATCTTAAGGCAAACTATCCGGTAGAATTTATGGCGGCGCTTCTCTCTATAAGAATGGGCAGCCAGGAAAAAGTAGCTCAGTATGTCAGTGAAACAAAAAGAATGGGTATCCAGGTTCTTCCACCTGATATTAATGAAAGCTACTCAGATTTTACAGTTGTGGGAAATTCGATAAGGTTTGGATTGTCAGCCATTAAAAATGTAGGGACTAATGTCATTGAATCCATAGAAAAAGAAAGAAAGAAAAACGGTAAGTTTAAAAATTTTATTGATTTTTGTGAGAGGGTAGATAATAGCGTATTAAATAAAAAAACTATTGAAAGTTTGATAAAGAGCGGGACATTTGATTCTATGGGTCTGAGCCGTAAATATTTACTGGAAAATTATGAAACAATAATAGAAGAAGTTTTAAAAATCAGGAAGGACAGAGATTCAGGACAGTACTCATTATTTGAGGTAAATGGGAGTAATAAGGAAGATTTAATACCCGGCAGCTCTATTCACACAGAAGACAGGTTTAAAGAATTTTCAAGAAAAGACCTTTTGAATTTCGAAAAAGAGATGCTTGGTCTTTATATCTCGGGACATCCACTTTTTGAATACAAAGATTCACTTTCCGTAATTACTCCTGTTGAGGCTCTTGAAGAATTTGATGATGGAGCAAATGTTACAATTGGAGGAATAATAACCAGAGTAAAAGTCATATACACAAAAAAAGATCAGCAGATGTGTTTTGTAGAATTAGAAGATGTTTCTGATAGTGTTGAAGTTATAACTTTCCCGTCTGTATTTTTAAAATTCAGAGAGATTATTGAAGAAGATAAGGTTGTAAAAATAAAAGGGAGGCTGGATAAAAAAGAAGATCAGATAAAATTAATAGCAAGTGAATTTGAAGAAATGTTAAAAGACATAAAACCAGACGATAGCCAGAAAGAAATAAAAGGAATAAGTGAAGAGGAAAGAAGAGTAGTTTTTAAAGTCAGAAAGGATGATATTAATAAAGATTTTATTAACCATTTTTATGAATTAATAATAAAACATCCTGGATTTAAAGAAGTTGAATTCAGAATAACAGGTAAAAACGGTAAGGATATTGTGAAAATCTACAAACTTCCCGGGGACTATAGAATAGATTTAAACGAATCGCTTGAAAAAAATCTTAGAGAAATGTTTTCAGACAAGATTAGCTGGGATGTGGTTTAAATATATAAAGAAGTATTTTGATTTTGCAAAAAGAAACGGATAGGAGGGAACTCTATTATGTATGATTTAAAATTTGCTGTGCTGGGTGCAGGCCATGGTGGAAAGGCAGTTGCAGCGCATCTTGCAATAAAAGGATATACAGTTAATTTATATAATAGAACATCATCACGAATCCAGGCGATAAAAAAGATGAAAGGCATAGAGCTTGAAGGAGAGATTAAAGGTTTTGGTAAGCTCAATGTTGTAACCAGTGATATCAAAAAAGCTATAAAAGGTGTTGATATAATTATGGTTGTTGTTCCTGCGGATGCCCATTATTCAATCGCAAAATTATGTGCACCCTTTTTAGAAGATGGTCAGATTGTAGTTCTTAATCCGGGAAGAACGTGTGGTGCGCTTGAATTTTTAAATGTGTTAAGGAGCGAAGGAAATAAAAAAGATGTCACTGTAGCTGAAGCGCAAACTTTTATTTATGCAAGCAGAGGTATGGGGCCTGCTACAGCAAAAATATTTAGAATTAAAAATGCAATACCTGTAGCTGCCATTCCTGCAAGAAAGACTGAAAAGGTTGTTAGAAAGTTAAATGAGGCATTTCCTGAATTCATTCCTGCTGTGAGCGCTATAGAAACAAGCTTTAATAATATAGGAGCGGTATTTCATCCATCAATTACAATACTTAATTTAAGCAGGATAGAAGAAACAATGGGAAATTTTCAGTTTTATATAGAAGGAGTTACACAGTCTGTAGCAAAAATTCTTGAATCGGTCGATAACGAAAGAATGAAGGTTGCAAGAAGTCTGAAGTGTGCCAGTATATATTCCGCAATTGAGTGGTTATCAATGGCTTATAATGTAGTAGAAGATAATTTATTCGACGCAATACACAGTAATCCCGGTTACGTTGGTATTATGGCTCCGAGGACAATCAATGACAGGTATATAACTGAAGATGTACCAATGAGCCTGGTTCCAATTTCTGAATTTGGAAGAATGCTTGGAGTAGAAACAAAAGTAATTGATTCTCTTATTAATATAGCTAATTCTATATTTAAAAAAGATTTTAGAAAAACTGGACGGAATATAAAGAAGCTCGGACTGGAGGGGTTGTCTCTGAAAGAAATAAGAGACATATTTATTTATGGGAGATAATTAATTAGAAATAACAATATGATAGAATTGTAAAATAACGAAGCTATAAATAATGGTAATAATAAAACTATGAAAATAAAACTATGAAAAAGATACTTGGTGCTGCCATAGGAAGTTGTATACATGTTGCAGGCATTCTAAATTTTTTAAACCTTGCTTCAAGATATGGTTATAAAACTAAATTTCTTGGCTCTGCATGCTCGATAGATAGATTAAAAGAAGAGGTTGAAAATTTTAACCCCGACATAGTAGCAGTAAGCTACAGGTTGTCGCCTGAAAGTGCCCTTCCATTATTTGAGGAATTAAAAGAAAAACTGGCTGAAAAACTGGAAAAGAAAAAAATAGAACTTATACTCGGGTGTACAAAGCCAGTGGGTGAAGCTGGTAGAAAGCTCGGGATATTTGATGCTATTTTTACTGGTGAGGAAAGCATTGAAGATATTGAGAGTTACTTGAGTAAGAAAAAGATAAGCGCCGGAAGTAGCATTCCTCCAGATAATCTCCTGGAAAGGATAAAATATAAAAAGCCTTTTCCATTGATAAGACATCATTTTGGCAGACCGTCACTTGATGAAACAATTGAAGGTATAAAAAAAATTGCTTCAAGTGGACTCCTTGATGTTATATCTATTGGACCCGATCAGAATACGCAGGAATTCTTTTTCCATCCAGAAAAGATGAACAAAAGCCAGGATGGTGCAGGCGGTGTCCCCTTAAGAAGCGTTGAGGATTTCAGGAGACTTTATGAGGCATCCAGAACCGGTAACTATCCATTAATGAGGTGTTACAGTGGGACAAATGATATTATAAGGATGGCAGAAATTCTGCAGGAAACAATTAAAAATGCGTGGTGTGCTGTGCCACTTTGCTGGTACAATGAACTGGACAATAGAAGTGAAAGAAAACTGGAAGAATCAATAGCCGAGAATCAGGCTGTAATGAAATGGCATGCTGATAGGAATATACCGGTGGAAGTTAATGAATCCCATCACTGGAGTCTCAGATATTCACCTGATTCTGTTGCTGTGGCTGCAGCTTTTATTGCTGCTTATAATGCTAAAAAAATAGGGGTTAAAACGTACATTTCGCAGTACATGTTTAATACTCCTGCGGAAACATCTTTCACAATGGATCTGGCAAAAATGCTTGCGAAAATAGAGTTAATAGAATCGCTTCATGATGATAATTTTACTACACTCAGGCAGACAAGATCAGGGCTTTATAGTTACTCCACTGATTTTGATAAAAGCAGAGGCCAGCTTGCTTCCTCTACCATGCTTCAGATGCAGGTAAGTCCTGATATTGTTCATGTTGTTGCATATTGCGAAGCTGACCATGCTGCAAAACCTGATGATATTTTAGAGAGTGTTAAAATTGCAAATAAAGTCATCGATAATTGTTTATATGGATGCCCTGATATGAAACTTGATGGGAAAGTAAGACAGAGAAAAGAACAATTGATTTCAGATGCAGGTTTGATTATAGAAAAGATAAAAATGCTTGATAGTTCAAAGGAATTTGAAGACCCGCTTGTGTCCCCGGCAATAATATCAAGAGCAATAAAGAAAGGAATACTTGATGCTCCACATTTATACGGGGTAAAAGCAGCAAATGGAACTATAAGGACAATGTTTATTGATGGAATGATAACTGCTATTGATGAGAACGGAAGGCCAATAACTGAGAGAGAAAGGCTTGAGAGGATAAAGATATAATTTCTGTACAGAAGCACAGGATGATGCAGTCTATATAAAAAAAGAAATCTTTATGAGTCTTTACTTTAGGATAGAAACATTAAATAATCCGGAATATAAAATATAAAATTTTTTTTAATAAATATGATATGATTAAATACATTTCCTGTATTTAGCAATTTAATTAAATCAAGGAAGAATATTTTTAAAAATGTTTGAAAGTAAAAAAGATAATCAGGCTGTTATTAAACTGCCTTCAGGCCTGAGAGATATATTACCTCCCGAAACGGAAGAAAGAAACGTTATAAGGGAAATAATAAGAAAAGAGTTCAGGTTATGGGGCTACGGAGAGGTAATCACGCCTGTAATGGAGTATACAAAAAATATTTCTATAGGAATCGGAAAGAACTGGAAAGACAGGTTGATAAATTTTTACGATGTTGATGGAAGCCCTCTATCTCTGAGAAGTGATATGACGGTACCAATAGCAAGGCTTACTGGCATGCGAATAAAGAAAAAACATCTACCTGTAAGGTTCTACTATTTTGCAGATTCCTACAGGCAGCCTGCTACCCAGAAAGGTGACAGAAGAGTCTATAACCAGGCTGGCCTGGAACTCATTGGTTCTTCCAGGGACCTGGAAGCAGATGTTGAAATTCTGACTATATTGATAAGAATTCTTGAAAAATTAGATTTGAAAGGTTTCAAAATAGGACTGGGGAATGTGGAGTTTATAGAGGGGCTTTGTGATTGGTTCAGTTTAGATAAAAATGAAAGAGAATATGTTAAAAAAAAGGTAATAACAAAAAATCTCGTAACGCTGGAAGAATTTTTGGGCAGAAAAGATAAAGAGAAAGCAGAGATTTTTATAAAACTTATACAGCCAGAAGGAAAAATTGAGAAGATTGCAGGGCTTGTTTCCATAATAAGAGAGCAGAGGGTTCTAAAAAGTTTTAATTATATTAAAAATATTTATGATGTTCTGAAAGAATTTAATTATAATAGATATCTTGTAACAGACTTTAGCATTATAAGAGATTTTAATTATTACACAGGCCTTTTATTTGAAGTATATTGTCCGGATGTTACAGGTGTTATTGGAAGCGGTGGTAGATATGATGGTCTTATAAAAAAATTTGGAGTGGATGTAAAAGGAACCGGGTTTGCACTTGACATTGATTTAACCCACAAAGCTGCAGGGAAACCAAATAGTAGGAAGAATAAGAAGATTCTATTAATGAAGAAACTACCCGGCAGTGAAGACAGAGAAGGTATAGCAGGGTTAATTGAATTAGCGCATAAACTGCATGAAAAGGATGTCATTGTTGAATTATGTTTTGAAGATAAACCTGACCTGGAAAGTTTTGCAGTAGCAAAGAAGTGTGAATTTATAGTTCTGATCGAACCGGATTTTAAAAATGTAACTGTGCGTGATCTCCAGCAAAATACAGAAAAGCAAGAAGATATTAACAATTTTTTAAAAGAAATAAATAATGAAAATAAGTGATGGAAAAAGAGATTAAAATTGCAATACCCAAGGGCTATTTATTTGAGCCATGTGTAAATGTTTTGAAGAAAGCAGGATATAATGTAAAATCACTTGCAGAGAATAGCAGAAAGCTCTGTATTGATTCTCCGGAAGATTCCATACAATATGTTATTTCACGCTCAATGGATGTTCCTGTATTTGTTGAACACGGTGCCTGTGATATTGGGTTTTCTGGTAAAGATGTATTAATGGAAAAAGAAAGCAACGTTTATGAGCTCCTGGATTTAAAAGTTGGAGAGTGCAGGATAGTTCTTGCAACATTGAAAGATTATGAGGAGAAAGTAAAGGAGCATTACAGACACTTTGGTGTTGTAAGAGTTGCAACCAGTTACCCGAATATTACGAAAAAATATTTTGACCGGATGGGAATACAGGCAGAGATTATAAAACTGCATGGCTCTGTTGAGCTTGCGCCGGTACTGGGGATTGCTGATGAGGTAGTAGATATAACTTCTACAGGTAAAACGCTCAGGGAAAATAATCTTGTTGAAATGGAAGAAGTTGCTGTTTCAACTGCACGATTAATTGCTAATATTACAAGCTACAGGGTTAAATATGAAATGATAAGCGATTTTGTAAAAAGAATTAAAGATACATTGAATTAAAATTTAATTAAGATGGAAAAAATTAAGATGGACAAAAAAATAAAAAGAGAAGCAAAAATAACAAGAAAAACAGAGGAGACCAGCATCATTCTCGATCTTAATCTTGATGGTAATGGTGTGGCAAATATAGAAACTCCTGTTCCTTTTTTTAATCATCTACTTGAAAGTTTTACGAAACATGGGAGTTTTGACCTGAATATTAAAGCCAGTGGTGATGTAGAAGTAGACAGCCATCATTTAATAGAAGATGCAGGTATCTGTCTTGGTAAGGCTATTTTTGAGTGCTTAAAAGATAAAACCGGTATAAAAAGATTTGGATGTATTTTATTACCGATGGATGATGCAGAAGTATCAATTTCTATTGATATAGGAGGGAGGGCTTACCTGAGATATAATGTTGATATTGAATTCGAAAAGATTGATGGAATGCATACAATGATTATTGAGGATTTCTTCAGAGCACTGGTCAGTAATAGTTTTATAAATCTTCATATAAATAAAAAAACTGGCTTAAATTCCCACCATATTTTAGAAGCAATTTTTAAAGCTTTTGGTATTGTTCTTCATGATGCCAGCAGAATAACAGGAAAAGACTCTAAACCTTCAACTAAAGGTTTAATATAGAAATAGGGTTGAGAAGTAAGAGTTTTATATTAAATAAGGGTGAAAGATAGGGGTTGAGTTTATGATAGTAATACCGGCAATAGATTTAATAAGCGGTGCCTGTGTTAGACTTACTAAGGGTAAATTTAATACTCTGAAAAAATATTATGACAATCCGGTTGAAGTTGCAGAAAACTGGAAAAGAATGGGAGCAGAATGGCTGCACATTATTGATCTTGATGGTGCAAGAAAAGGGAAACCCGAAAATTTAAGAGTTGTATCAGAAATAAAGGAAAGAATAGACATAAAAATACAATATGGTGGCGGTATAAGAAGTGATACTACAATTAATAAAGTATTAAAAGAAGGTGCAGATAGAGTGATATTGGGAACAAGAGCACTTGAGGACGGAGAATTTTTAAAGAACAGCCTTATAAATTATAAAGATAAAGTAATAATGAGTCTTGATTACGGGGAAGGTGGGATTATCTTTAAGGATGGCTGGCGTAAGAAAACCGGTATAACCATATTTGAAATAATAAAGAATCTTGAAAGTCTTGGAGTAAAAGAGGTTATTATTACAGATATATTAAGGGACGGTACGCTTGGAGGTATAAACTTTGATTTTCTCCAAAAAATTATAAAAGATTCTGAGTTGAAGTTTATAATTGCTGGTGGGATATCGAGCATTGGTGATATTATTAACCTTAAAAAAATTGAGAAGTATGGAATTAAAGGTGTTATAATCGGCAAAGCCTTATATGAAGGGGAAAATAAAATAAATCTAATGGAAGCAATAAGAATTGGTAAAGCTAATGGCAAAGAGAGCAGCAAAGAAAGAAGTTAAGGAAACAGTAAAGGGAATGATGAGTAAAAGAATTATTCCATGTCTTGATATAAAGGATGGCAGAGTAGTAAAAGGCACGCATTTTATAGATATTAAGGATGCTGGAGACCCGGTTGAACTGGCTGCTTTTTATGAGAGGGAAGGAGCAGATGAAATAGTATTTCTTGATATATCGGCGTCACACGAGAAAAGAAAAACCATGATAGAACTTGCAGGTAAAGTTGCTGATAAAGTATCAATACCATTTATTGTAGGTGGCGGAATAGGCAGTATAGAACAGATCCAGAATATACTTAAAAATGGCGCTGATAAAGTTTCCATAAATACAGCTGCTTTTAATAACCCTTCCTTTATAAGCGAAGCTTCAAAGATATTCGGAAGCAAGAGAATAATTGTAGCAATTGATGCGAAATTTAAAGACAAAGATTTCTGGGAAGTATATATAGATGGAGGAAGAAAACCTGCAGGAGTAAATGCTGTAGACTGGGCAAAAAAAGTGGAAGAGCTGGGAGCAGGCGAAATATTGCTTACGAGTATTGATAGAGATGGAACAAAAGAAGGTTATGATATAGAACTTACGCGGGCAGTTACTTCTGTAGTAAATATTCCGGTTATAGCATCAGGAGGAGCTGGAAAATTAGAGCATTTAAGAGATGTTATTAAATATGCAGATGCTGATGCAGTCCTGGTAGCATCAATTTTTCATTATGGTGAGCATTCAATAAGAGAAGCAAAACAATACCTGAAATCTGAAGGAATAAATGTAAGAATTTAAACATTGGATAATTTAAACACAAATTAAAAAGTTATATATTTATTTGAAGTCTAAATTATTTGAAAGCTAAAATGGATAAAGAAAAGAAAGTGGCTAAAGAAACAAAAAAAGAGGAAAATAAAAAAATTGGGCTTATTCCTGCTGTGATACAGGATTATAAAACCGGTGAGGTTCTTATGCTTGCTTACATGAGTAAAGAATCCCTTAAAAAAAGCCTTGAAACAGGTACAACCTGGTTCTGGAGCAGAAGCAGGAAAAAATTATGGAACAAAGGAGAAACATCCGGGAATATTCAGAAAATAAAGGACATTAAATATGATTGTTATGGAAATGCGCTGCTAATAAATGTAGAACAGACAGGAAATGCCTGTCATACCGGAAATAGAAGTTGTTTTTACAGAAAACTTGAAGATCTTGAAGATGTTGAAGAAAACCTGGATTTTGAAAGATACCTTAAGGAAGAATGTAAAGAAAATATACTTGATACATTATATGAAGTAGTCGAAAGCAGAATAAAAAGCAAAGTTCCTGATTCCTATACTTACCGTCTGCATAAAGAAGGGCTTGATAAGATAATAAAGAAGTTTGGTGAAGAAAGCATGGAGGTTGTTCTGGCAGCAAAGCACCAGAAGAAGCAGGATGTTATTAATGAGATAGCCGACCTTATCTATCATCTGATAGTTCTTATGGTTGAGAAAAAAATTACTATGGATCAGGTATATGAGGAATTAAGAAAGAGAAGAAGGTAAATAAAACTGGGGAGCAGTTATGGTAAAAGAGAAAAGAAGGATTGCAATAATTACAAGTGGTGGGGACGCAAGTGGTATGAATGCGGTTATAAGGGCGACTACAAGGTACGCTATTTATCGTGGTCTTGAGGTATATGGATTTTATGAAGGATACAAAGGACTTATTAACAATAATTTTAAGATGCTTGATTCCAATTCAGTTGGTGGAATAATTGATAGAGGTGGAACCTTTCTTTACTCTGCCAGGTCTGAAGAGTTTAAAACCAGAAGTGGTCAGAAAAAAGCAATAAATAATTTAAAAGATAATAAAATAGAAGGACTTGTTATAGTTGGTGGAGATGGCTCTTTTAGGGGTGGCCACGATCTTCACACTCAGGGAATACAGGTTGTTGGAATTCCTGCAACTATAGATAATGACATTGCGGGTACCGATTTTAGTATTGGATTTGATACAGCTCTAAATGTAATAATTGACCTTGTTTCAAAAATAAGAGATACAGCTTCTTCTCATGAGAGAACATTTGTAGTAGAAGTAATGGGTAGAAATTCGGGAATAATTGCAGTTAATACCGGGATTGCGTGTGGAGCGGATTATATATTAATTCCTGAAAAAAAAGTTGACCTGGCTAAGATTGCCGGACAGATAAAAAGACATAGAAAAGGTAAAAGGCATACTTTAATAATAGTAGCTGAAGGTGCGGCAAGTGCTAATGATGTTGCTTCTTCAATTAAATTACTCGCAGGTCATGAGGTAAGAGTATCCGTGCTTGGCCATATCCAGAGAGGGGGCTCTCCTTCAGCACTGGACAGAGTTCTGGCTGCAAAGTTCAGTAAGAAGGCCGTAGATTTGCTGTTAGAAGGTGAAAGTGATTGTATGGTTGGAATCAAGAGTATGAAAATAGTAAAGAACAAATTTATGGATATTCTGGAAGAAAAAAAAGGTATTGATGAAGAATTATATAAACTTGTTCATGTTCTTTCTATGTAAGTTTTATTTTTATTGTAAAATTTTTATTATTCTATAAAATTTTTCGTTTAAAACGCCTGACTATAATAATTATTAATGTCAGAGTATATTTTCTTTTGTAGTTTTTTAAAAATTACTGTGATATTAATTTAAAGTACTACTATATAATGTAAATATTTAAAAATTACAAAAGGAGAAGATTCTAAAAAATGAAAAGATTATTATCAGTTATATTCATAATTATTATCTCTATTATAACTGTGTTGAGTTTTAGCTGCAGCAAATCTACTCTAAGTGGTACTTTTGAAGGAATATTGCCCTGCGCTGACTGTCCCGGTCTAAAAACTCTTATAACTATAAATCCTGATGGTACTTTTTACATGGAAGAGACCTATCTTGAAAGAAGCGATGAACCTGTAATTACAGAAGGAGAATGGGTTATTAACGGTGATATAATTACATTTACTACCGGCGACTATGAGTTTGAGTATAAGATTATTTCTGAGGATGAAATAAGGTGGGCACCGGATGGCGAAGAAATTACAGGAACTGATTTAAACTGGTCTCTTTTAAAAAAATAACCTTGATTTTATTTCCTCTAAAAGATTTGAGTTCAAATAATACTACCTTATTACAACTCTTATTATAACTTTATGAATTTTTATTTTTGAATTTTTATTTTAAATGTTTATCTATGCCAGTAACGAAAGTCAATGGTGCCGGAGATCGGGGTCGAACCGACACGAACCTCGCGGTTCACTGGATTTTGAGTCCAGCGCGTCTGCCAATTCCGCCACTCCGGCTCGTGAAGAATGCTTGAAAAATAATACAATTTATCAAGATTAATATCAAGAATCTGTAAAAGTGATATGTAAAAAAAATATTTGCAAGATGTTATAATATAAAAAATTGTACAATTAAAATCGGCTATCTTAAATCTAATTATTTAAATAAAATGTCCGTGATAAAATATACTGTGGAGTAAATTATCAGGTATAAAGTATTTGTAATTAAATGTTTTTTATAGATGGTTATTATGCAGCACTGTATATAGCAAAATAGTAAAATAACTGATATAAAGTATCCGAAGAGCAGTATCAAGTATCCGTTATCCGGTATACATTGTATAGTATTGTAATATGGTCCTCATAGTCAATACATAGTCAAATAGAAAGTGTTAATAATTATTGGAAAAGAATAAAAAAAATAAAGCGATTTTAATAGACGGAAATAATATTGCATACAGGGCGTTTTATGCAATTCCTGAAACAATATCAACATCATCAGGCATAGCCACAAACGCTGTTTTAGGATTTACAAATATGCTTCTAAAGCTGATAGAGCAGGAGAATCCCGATACAATAATATGTGCCTTTGACAGCAAAAAACCAACTTTCAGGCATGAATTATTTGATCGTTATAAAATCCAGAGAAAAAAAATGCCCGACAGCTTATCGGACCAGTTGCCACTGATAAAAGAAGTTTTAAATGTTTTTAACATAGCATGCCTTGAGAAAGATGGCCTGGAAGCTGATGATATACTAGCGGATATAGCAGAAAGTATAAAAGATGAATTTGACAGCGTTATAATAGTCTCTGGTGATAAAGACATACTTCAGCTTGTTTCTGATAAGATAAAAGTCATGTCTATTAAAAGAGGTATTACAGATACTGTTATGTTTAACAGAGAAGGAGTTGTGGAAAAGTTTGGGATAGAGCCCGAAAAAATAAAAGACCTGCTCGCACTTATGGGAGACAGTTCTGACAATATACCTGGAATACCAGGGATAGGCCCGGGAACTGCGAAATCACTTGTAAAAAAATATGGTTCTGTAGAAGAAATCTATGAAAATCTGGATAAGATAGACAGTAGACGTTTAAAGGAGCTTTTGTTAGCAAACAGAGATCTGGCCATTTTAAGTAAAGAGCTGACTACATTGAAAAGATCTGGTGATATAAAGGTAAGAGAATTAGTAGATAATAGTTTTAAAAATATAAGCATCAATAAAGTAAAGCAGCTCTTTGAGAGTCTTGAATTCAGAAATCTGATAAAAAAGCTTTATAATCTACAGGATAAGATAGATTTTAAAAAAGAAGATATTGAATCCAGTAAAGCTGTTAAAAGAATAGATGCAATAAATAAAATTGATCTAAAACATTTAACCCCTGAATTGTGTGATGAAATTTTAGAATATGGTTCTGGAAGAACTATTTATATAGCTCTCTGGGAAGCTTTTAATGAGTTCTGTGGAATTATTTTATATTTTGGGAATGGCAATGGCAGTGCATTTCTTGTAGAAAAAAAGGAACTCGGGGTTAATAAGGTCAGGGAAAGTATAAAAAAATTACTGGAAAATAAAGAAAATAAAATTTCTGGCTTTGATTTCAAGAAGATATATAAAACATTAAAGAGATACGGAATCACACTGGATGGAAAATATATTGATTACAAGATACTGTATTTACTTCTAAACCCTGTTAAACCCGACACTACAATTGATGAAATAATTTATGACCTCCTGAAGATAGAACCAGAAAGCATTGAAGAAGAGATTAGATCTGAAAAAGAGATTAAATCTGTTAAGGATAATAAAAACACTGTTTTTGTTACCACAGAAAGCGAAAATGAGAATGAAAATAAAGGTGAAAGAAAACAATTGTCACTTAATTTAAATGGTGGAGTGGGTGTCAGCAGTTGCGGTACAGATAAAGAGCAAGAAGAAAGTAGAAGCGCAGAAGCTGCGTATGAACTTGAAATATTAAATAGAAAATTAAGCCTCTATGAAAAAATTGAGAGCAAATTACTTGAAGGGCTGGCGGAAGAAGATATGGGGGAACTATACTGGAAAATAGAAGAGCCCCTTATAAGAATTATTGCTGAAATGGAATATACAGGTGTATGCATAGACAGAGAGTACCTGAATGATTTAATAAAAGAATATGACCGGGAAATAAAAAACCTCGAGAAAGAAATTTATAAGTTATGTGGTGAAGAATTCAACATAAATTCTTCACGCCAATTAGCAGAAGTATTATATAATAAACTCGGTCTCCCTGCTGTAAAACGAACCAAAACAGGATTATCTACAGATGCTGAATCCCTGAGGGCGATATATGATAGCTCACCGGTTATTGCGAAAATCCTTGACTACAGGGAAAAAACTAAACTTAAAAACACCTATATAGATGTTCTTCCCGGACTAATTGACCCTGTGGATTTGAGAGTTCATGCAACATATCATCAGCTCGGGACATCTACAGGAAGGATAAGCAGCAGTGACCCCAATCTCCAAAATATTCCGGTAAGGACGGAGTATGGAAGGCAGATAAGAAAAGCATTTGTGCCCGGAGCCGGTTATGATATTATAATGTCTGCGGATTATTCCCAGATTGAATTGAGAATTCTCGCACACCTTTCAGAAGATGAAATCCTGGTAGATTCCTTCAGAAAAGATGAAGATATACATGCGAGGACAGCGTCAGAGCTTTTTGATGTCGATTATAATGAAGTAACAGAGGATTTAAGAAGAAAGGCAAAGGCAATAAATTTTGGAATAATATATGGGATGACAGAATATGGGCTTATGAACAGGCTATCCATTTCAGAAGAAGAGGCAAGAGAATATATTAAAAAATACTTTGACAGGTATCAGGGTGTAAATAAATATTTGAAATTCCTGATAGAGGAAGCATACAAAAAAGGTTATTCTACAACAATTTTTGGCAGAAAGAGATATTTAAGAGAGCTGGGGAGCAGTAATAGTCAGGTAAGGAGGCTTGGTGAGAGATATGCAGTGAACACACCGATACAGGGAAGTGCTGCTGATATAATAAAGCTTTCGACAATAGTGCTTTTTAATAGATTAAAATCAGAAAAATTGGATAGTAATATCATTTTACATGTTCATGATGAACTTGTACTGGAGTTGAAGGAGAAAGACAGTGAAATTATTAAAAAAATATTAAGAGAATCAATGGAAAACTGTGTAAAATTAAAAGTAAATTTAAAAGTTGATATAAAAAGTGGTGTAAACTGGTATATTTGAGGGTTATACAACTGGTATAATTGAAAAAATTTCGTATAATATTGATTATTCTTTATATGCATGTTATTCTTTTCGGATATTAAAAAAGGAGATAAATTTATAAAAAATGACAGAAAAAAATTTTACTAAAAAAATTACAAACGAAAATTATATGGTAGAAGACGAAAACGGCAGATTGATTCCCAACTATGATTTAACGATGATTAGCCTTAACGATGGGGACATTATCAGGGGAAAAGTAGTGAAAATTGATAAAGATGAGGTTCTGGTAGATGTTGGTTTTAAATCTGAAGGAGTTATACCACTGAGTGAATTATCTATTAGAAATAATGTAAAACCTGAAGATATATTAAAGATTGATGATGAGATAGAAATAATGGTCCTTCAAAAGGAAGATCAGGATGGGCGATTAATATTATCAAAGAAAAGAGCTGAAGTAGAACAGAATTTTGATAGAATAGAAAAAATATATCAGAGTGGTGAGACAATTGAGGGAGAGATTATAGAATGTGTAAAAGGTGGATTAATTGTTGATATAGGGCTGAGAGGTTTCTTACCTGCGTCTCTGATAGATATAAGAAAAACAAAAGATCTTGAATCCTACATTGGTGAGAAATGTGTCTGCAAGATTATCGAAGTAGACAGGAATAGAAATAATGTAGTGCTATCAAGAAAAGTTATTATAGAGGATGAGAAAAAAGAACAGAGAAAAGAAGTACTGAACAGTATGGAAGTTGGCCAGATAAGGAAAGGTATAATTACCAGTATAGCTGATTTTGGAGCATTTGTTGATGTGAATGGAGTTGATGGTCTGATTCACATTTCAGAGCTTTCATGGAACCATGTAAAGCATCCTTCTGAAGTAGTAAGCGTTGACCAGGAAGTCGATGTAGAAATACTTGATATTGATTATGAAAAACAGAGATTATCACTGGGATTAAAGCAAACCCAGAAAGACCCATGGGTTGAAAAGATAAAGAAATATTCTATTAAAGATATGGTAATGGGTAAAGTTACAAGGATTGTAAAATTTGGCTTATTTGTTGAAATTGAAGATGGGATTGAAGGGTTAGTGCATATATCTGAGTTAAGCGACAGGCAGGTTAAAAGGCCAAGCGATATTGCGAAAATTGGTGATGAGCTGATGGTTAGAATTATTGATATAGACTATGATAGAAGAAGAATGGCCTTTAGTATCAGGCAGGTAGAAAATCCTGTTGAAGAAAAAGAAGAAAGAACATCAGAAGAGAAAGGGAAAACTGGCAGCAGTGAAGAAGAAAAAGCCAGGAAACTGGAAGATAGAGAAATAAAAGAAGTAGAAGAAACTGCTGCAGAAGATGCAGAAAAAGCTGGTAAAGATATAAAAGATAAAACAAATTCAGCAGATACAAAAGAACCAGATACTTCTATTGAGGAAGAAAAAATTTCTGGTGAAGATATAGAAGATAATGAGGATTCTGATAAAAAGAGAAAGATAGAAGAGCTTATAAAAGAGATGAAAGACGAAGCAAATCTGGAATAATATTCGGATAGTATTATCAGGTAGCGACCAGAAACTCGTATCAGTAACAGTAATAACAGGCAGAATGCTACTGCTACTATTCAAGTAGTATTACATCAGAATCAGAAATAGCGTCAGTATGGTTCGGGTTTTTAAAATATATTCCATATCGCAACTTTAAGTTATTTATATCCTGTAAAAGCATAAGTTATGTGATTTATTATAGTGGTTAAATTATAAATATATTGTAAACTCAATATGTAGAATATAAATCTACTCTAAAAGCCACACCACCAGTAGTACTCTTAAGAATCATTAATCATTAGTTGATCATTTTAAATATTCTGGAAAATAGACAGCTATTGTTACTTTTAGTATTAGCAGAAACTGTTTATACTAATATTTAAGCTTGCTGGCATTAAATTGTTTTTAAAGCTTTATATTTTTATTGAAATTTTAGTTAAGAAGGAGGCCTGTTATCAAAGTAATTGGAATTACAGGTAAAGTTGCCTCTGGTAAAAGCACTGTAAGTAGATATATAAAGAAGATAAAAAAGGATGTGCTGATAATTGATGCAGATGAAATAGCAAAAGGTATATATAAGAAGAGCCCCGAAATTTTGAATAAGCTCGGACAGATTTTTGGAAAAGAGGTGCTGGATTCTGAAGGCAATTTAATTTATGCTGAACTTGCAAAGAAAGTATTTTCAGATAAAAAAGAGTTAGATAAATTAAATAATTTAATGTTTCCTTTAATAAAAAGTGAAATCCAGAATATTTTAACTAAAAACAGCGATAGAGATTATATAATAATAGATGCAGCAGTATTGTTTGACTGCGGGCTGGATGAATTATGTGATTATATATTTTATATAAGGAATTCCACCAACCGGAGAAAACAATTTTTAAAAGGTAAAGGATTTTCAGATGACGATATAAAATTAAGGGTAGATGGACAGCACCTGAAAATAAATAAGGAAAAAGTAAATTTTATAATTGACAATAATAAAACCAAAAAAGACCTGTTTGAGAAGATAGAAAAGATAATGGCAGAAATTTAGTATTCAGAGATGTATTATTTATGATTGCAACCCGGCATTACACTTAACATTTTATTATTGTATTAAATTTAAAAAATTCTAAAATATAAAATGGCCCGGAATGGCCTGTGATAATATGTCTGATTCAAAATTTAAATTAATATCAAATTATTCTCCCCAGGGAGACCAGAGTAAAGCTATCAGTCAGCTTACAAAAGGTATTAGAGATAATTTTAAATTTCAGTGCCTGCTCGGTGTTACAGGCTCCGGGAAAACTTATACAATAGCAAATGTAATCCAGAATACTGGCCTTCCCACGCTGGTGCTTGCTCCTAATAAAACACTTGCAGCGCAGCTTTGTAATGAATTTAAAGAATTTTTTCCGGGCAGCGCAGTTGAATTTTTTGTGAGTTATTATGATTATTATCAGCCGGAAGCATATATCCCCGGTAAAGATTTATACATTGAAAAAGATACATCTATAAATGAGGAAATAGAAAAATTAAGGTTGTCTTCAACGAATTCTCTCTACACGAGAGACGATGTTATAGTTGTTGCGAGTGTTTCCTGTATATATGGACTGGGTTCGCCTTCGGAATATGGAAAACAGAGAATTATCCTGAAAGCAGGAGAAGAATTCCCCCGTGATGAGATGATTGGAAATCTGGTTAATATCAGATATGAAAGAAATGAATATGAATTTACTAACGGAAAGTTTAGGGTTAAAGGCGATACAATTGAGATATATCCTGCGTATCAGGAAAAGGCAGTAAGAGTCCAGCTTATAGGGGATGAAATTGAAAGGATTGTTGAATTCAACCCGGTATCAGGAGAGATTTATAATGAGTATGAAGTGTATATAATATCTCCCGCAACACATTTTCTTGCAACCAGAGAATGGGTTGACAGAGCTCTTGCAACAATAGAAGAGGAACTCGAGGAGCGGGTAAAGTATTTTAAAGAACAAAATAAATTACTTGAGGCACAGAGACTGGAATCAAGAACCAGATATGATATGGAGATGATAAGGGAGCTGGGATTTTGTAGTGGAATAGAAAACTATTCAAGGCACATACTGGGGAAAGCGCCGGGTGAACCGCCCAATACTCTTCTTGATTTTTTTCCAGATGATTTTCTTGTAGTTATAGATGAATCCCATATTGCAATTCCCCAGATAAGGGGGATGTATGAAGGTGACAGGTCAAGAAAACAGACTCTGGTGGATTATGGTTTCAGGCTTCCTTCTGCACTGGATAACAGGCCTTTAAAATTTGAAGAATTTGAAACGAAAATTAAAAGAGCGATATTTACAACTGCCACGCCTGGTCCATATGAAAAAAGAGTAAGCAGTCAGATAGTAGAGCAGATAATAAGACCGACAGGCCTTGTTGACCCGGAAGTTTCTATAAGAAAAACCAGTGGTCAGATAGATGATCTGATATATGAGATTAAAAAGGTTGTGGACAGGGGCGAGAGAGTTCTTGTAACAACTCTTACAAAAAGAATGGCAGAAGATCTGACTGATTATCTAACGAGTAGAAATATAAGAGTAAGGTATCTCCATTCTACCATAGACACACTGGAAAGAATTGAAATATTGAGAGGGCTGAGAACAGGAGAATTTGATGTTCTTATAGGAATAAATTTGTTAAGAGAAGGATTGGACCTTCCGGAAGTCTCACTGGTTGCCATACTTGATGCTGATAAAGAAGGATTTTTAAGGTCCGAGATATCACTTATTCAGACTATAGGAAGAGCAGCGAGGAATGTTAACGGAAAAGTTATAATGTATGCAGATGATATAACTGATTCTATAAAAAATGCTGTGCTTGAAACTAACAGGAGGAGGGAACTGCAGATTGAATATAATAGAGAACATAAAATTATTCCAAAAACTATAA
>JAQVEM010000074.1 GCA_028697935.1 Actinomycetota bacterium | reverse complement strand
AAAGTTTTATTATAAAAGGTTTAATGTAAAGCTTGATCCTGATAAAGAAATTATACCACTAATAGGTTCAAAAGAAGGAATACCTGTTATTTCATATACTTATATAAATCCCGGTGATTATGCAATAACTACAGACCCTTCCTATATTGTTTACAGAGTAAGTACAGGATTTGCTGGAGGAAAAATATATATGCTCCCATTAAAAAAAGAAAATAATTTTCTTTTTGATCTACACAGTATTAACGGTGATGTTCTGGATAAAGCGAAAGTTTTATTCTTTAATTACCCGAATAATCCAACGTCAGCTGTATGTGATGTAAGTTTTTTTGAAGAAGTAGCTTCTTTTGCTTTTAAGAATAATATAATTGTCTGTCATGATAATGCATACTCTGATACGTATGCAGGAGATACTAAGCCTGTAAGTTTTTTAAATGCCAGAACAGCTATGGATACCGGGGTAGAAATAAATTCATTTTCAAAAACTTTTAATATGACAGGGTGGAGAATAGGGTATGCGGCAGGTAATCCCGAGGTTATTGCAAGCATGGGTAAATACAAAACGAATGTTGATTCAGGTGTATTTAATGCAATCCAGTATGCAGCCGCAAAGGCTTTTGATAATTATGAAAAATATGTTTCTTATAACAATGAGGTTTATAATAATAGAAGAACAATTGTTAAAAAGGCCCTTGATAGTATGGGAATTGATTATTATGATTCAAATGCTACTATATATGTATGGGCTGAAGTCCCGGAGGGTTTTACATCAGAGTCTTTTTCTAAAATGGTGCTGGAAAAAGCTAATGTTGTTGTAACACCGGGCAGTGAATTCGGTAAACACGGAGAAGGTTATTTTAGAATTTCTCTGACTGTTAGTGATAACAGGCTGGAGGAAGCCTTAAATAGAATGATAAACATTCTATAAGATATTGAAGAGTTGAGTATTCTTTAAAAAGTTTATAATTTATGACAAAAGAAAAGACATTATTAATATTTACAAGTTTTAATAGATTCAGGACAAATAAAAAAGAAAGTTTAGAATATCCGGAATATACACCAGCACCAGCAGAAATAATACCGGCTGAAAAAGATGGGAATGTTGAAGAGTTAAAAAATTTAACTGAAAGTGCCGGTGCAGAAGTTACAGATATACTATACTGTAAACAGGAAAAACCCGATTCCGGGTACTTTATAAGCAGGGGAAAACTTGAAGAAGCAGTAATGATTGTAAACAGCAAAGATATTGAACTTGTAGTTTTTGATGATGAAATAACCCCTTCACAGCAGAGAAACCTCCAATCAAAATTAAATACAAAAGTAATAGACAGAACTGCACTAATTCTTGATATATTTGCACAGAGAGCACATACCAGCGAAGGCAAGTTACAGGTTGAACTTGCTCAATTAAATTATCTACTGCCACGATTAACAGGAAAGGGAGTGGAATTGTCAAGACTGGGTGGTGGCATTGGCACAAGAGGCCCTGGTGAAACAAAACTTGAGGTTGACAGAAGGAAAATCAGAAAAAGAATAAGCCAGCTTAAAAGGAAAATAAATCAGATAGGCATTCAAAGAGATATACAACGAAAAAAGAGGGACGAAAATGTTTTTAAAATAGCACTGGCAGGTTATACAAATAGTGGTAAAACAACTCTTCTAAATACAACTACAGATGCAGATGCTTATGTAGAAGATCGCCTGTTTTCTACTCTTGATTCAACAACAAGAAAAATAAATATTTCTCCAAATTACAATGTCTTAATATCGGATACAGTTGGTTTTATAGAAAAATTACCCCATCAGCTGATAGCTTCATTTAAATCAACCCTTGAGGAAGTTAAAAGGGCAGATTTGCTGCTAATTGTTGTAGATATAAGCAAAACAGATTTTGAGAGTAATATTTTAAGTGTGAAAGAGATCATAAAAGAAATTGATGCAGATAAAGTACCATCGCTACTGGTATTTAATAAAATAGACAAATTGGACTCTAAAAGACTTGATAATCTGATGATAAAATATAAAGATGCTATATTTATATCTGCTTTAAAAAAAACAGGAATATCTGACCTGTACTCAAGAATAAGAGATATAATTAATAAACAATATATTGATATGACAGTTAAAGTCCCGTATAGTGACGTTAAGACTATGTCCTTTATATATAACAATTGTTATATAAAAAAACGTAAAGATATAGAAAATAACGCTATTTTGAATATAAACGTAAATTTGAAATATGCTGCTGCTTTATCAGAATATATATATAGAGAAGCAAAAAAAGATAAAAAAATGAAGCAGGAGGAGCAGGGAAGAGATAATAGCAGAGAAGTTAGCAGTGTTTAGAAATATTTTCTAATAACCCCGATTACTTTTCCTAATATTTTTACATCATCCAGTATAATAGGGTCCATATGGTCATTCTCCGGCATTAATTTTATTTTTTTGTCAGTTCTAAAAAATCTTTTTACTGTTGCTTCATTATCAATAAGTGCTACTATTATTTCTCCGTTTATGGCACTTTCCTGTTTTCTTACGACAATATAGTCTCTGTCAAGTATACCAGCATTGACCATACTGTCTCCTCTTACATGTAGAATAAATACTTCTTTTTTACCTTTAATAAAGTCATCAGTAAGGGGGAAATAATCCTCTATATTTTCTTCTGCAAGAATCGGCTTACCAGCTGCTATTCTTCCAATGACTGGAACATATACCATATTTCCATACCCGCTATCAGATGCTTTATCATAATCTGTAAGTATAGAGATAGCACGTGGTTTTGATTGATTTCTTTTCAAATATCCTTTTTCTTCTAACTTTTTAAGATGTGAATGTACAGTTGCTGATGAACTTAAATTGACAGCCTTCGCTATTTCTCTAACCGAGGGCGGGTACCCTGATTCTTTTATTTTTTTACTAATGAAATCTAAAATATCCTTTTGTCTGGGGCTTAAATTTTCGTCCATAATTTACTACTGATAGTTGTTAATAGATATTATTTTATTAAAAATTAATAAAAAATTATTTATTATTAACATTTTAGCAGAAAAACAAGCGCAGAGCAAACACAAGTTCGTTTTATAACGATACTATAAATATAATATCCCTATAATACCACAACTTTCCAGAATTATAATAAAGTTAAAATTTTAAAAAATTTAATCTTCTTCTTTTTTAATCCACGTCATCATCTTTCTGAGTTCTTTTCCAACTATTTCTATAAGATGGTTTTCTTCTGCTTTTTTAATTGCATTATACACAGGTCTTCCGGCTTGATTTTCAATAATCCACTCTCTGGCAAATGAACCATTCTGAATATCTGCAAGCAAATTTTTCATATTTTTCCTTGTTTCCTCTGTAATTATTAACTTGCCCTTAACCATATCACCGTATTCTGCTGTGTCGCTTATAGAGTATCTCATCCAGGATATACCACCCTCATATATCAAATCTACTATTAATTTTAATTCACTTAATACTTCAAAATAGGCTATCTCTGGTTGATAACCTGCCTCAACAAGGGTATCAAACCCTGCTCTTATAAGCTCAGTTGTCCCGCCACACAGGACTGCTTGCTCGCCAAAAAGGTCTGTTTCTGTTTCTTCCTTAAATGTTGTTTTTATTATGCCCACTCTTCCTGCACCAAGTGCTTTTGAATAGGCAAGACAATAGTTCCAGGCATTTTTTGAATAATCTTGATAAACTGCAATAATTACCGGGACACCACTATTTTCCTTATACATTCTTCTTACAATATGACCGGGGCCTTTTGGTGCTATCATAATAACATCAATATTTTCAGCCGGGATAATCTGATTAAAATGAATATTAAAGCCATGTGCAAAACAGAGTATATCGCCTTCATTAAGATTTGGCTCTATGTACTTATAATAAATATCTTTCTGCACAGTATCCGGTGCAAGTATCATTATCACGTCAGCCAGTTTTGCGGCCTCATCAGTGGTATAAACTTCAAAGCCATTATCCAGCGCCAGTTTCCATGGCTTGCTTCCTTCAATTTCTCCTACTATTACATCCATCCCGCTGTCTCTTAGATTTTGCGCATGTGCATGGCCCTGACTTCCATATCCGATAATGGCTATTTTCTTACCATTGAGAATACTCATATCAATATCTCTGTCATAATAAATTTCTGCCATTGTTCCTCCTTAAAAATTTTTCTTTTAATAATTTATAATTTCAATAATAAATATTTTTAAATTGTTCCCGTACCTATAAGATTAATAGGAAGGAATGACTTATCTAATATTTGCTGATTATTTTAACATTCTAACAAATAACATAAAAAAGTTATATAGAAAAATAATGTTTTACTGAAAATTTAAAGGTTTTTATATTTATTGTTACTCCTCCTTTTTGCTTCTAATTATTTAAATCATTTGTTTTGGAAATTATATTTTTCCTGAGCACAGATAAATGTTAAGACATTTATTTGATGATGCAAGAAATAAAAAATATAAACACATATATATGTTTTACTGACGAATTTTAAGTAATATTTCCATTTTTTACTATTGACACGAACAGATGTTTGGTTATATTATTAATACGAACATATGTTCGTATTTTTATTAATAATAGTAATAAAAGCTAATGCCTGGTTTATGAATTTATAAGAGAGAAGGTAAAAAATGGAAATATTAAAAATGAAATTAAAAAAAATTTTTCTTTACATTTTAATAATATTTGTATCTTTTCTTGTAATGATTGCATTTTATTTTAACAGATTTAAATTTAGCAGTGTAAACATTATAAAATATAAAACGATAAGCATTGAGAATGCAACAAGTATAAGCGATATTGCATTAAAGTTTTCTGATAATACAACAAGAGCAAAATTTATAAGTGAAGTTGAAAAGATAAATGATATGGATTCATTAGAATACATTCCCGGGAATTCTGTTCTTATTATTCCTATATTAGAATATGAATAGTATAATGTAATTCAATTTTTCTGTTCAGTTTATTATTTTGAGCTTATATATCGAATAAATTTTTATTACATAGTTTAGAAGGAATATAATTTATAAAAATAATAAAAATAATAATACTATTATTAAAAATTTAGATTCTATAATTTATTTATTTTTTTAATGGAGTTAAATGGTAACGCTAAAAGTAAAGTTGCTTGATAAGACAATCCCTGTACCTGGATATGCCCATAGCGGAGATGCTGGTCTTGATTTATATAGTACTATTGATTGTGAATTAAAGCCTTTTGAAAGAAAAAAAATACCAGCAGGAATTAAAGTATCAATACCGGCTGGATATGCCGGATTCCTGCAGCCAAGATCAGGTCTGGCTTATAAAAAAGGAATTGGGATAGTTAATTCACCAGGTCTTATTGATTCAGGATACAGAGGTGAAGTATGTGCTATTCTTATTAACTATGACCCGGTCAGTACTTTTAATATAAAAAAAGGTGATAAAATCTGTCAGATGGTTATAAAAAAAATTGAAAATGTTAATATAGAATTAGTTGAAAAACTTGATGAAACTGATAGGGGAGAGGGTGGATTCGGAAGTTCGGATAAGTAAAATAATAAAAATTTATGCTCAGTTATTATTCAATAATAGTTTCTAAGCAATTAAATAAAATTATACAGATTTAAAAAAATAGAAGATAAATTATTTATTCTATATATAAAATATCCTTAATATCTGAATAAAGACAGTTCGTTTCATACTTAAATATTTATAATTCATTCATACTTAAATATTTATAATTCAACATAGTTTGACCTTAATTATTTGACCTTAATTAAATCTCTAAAATAATAATATTGAAAGATATATAATAAATACCAGTATCTAATATATGGACCTGATCAAATCAATCAGTATTTCTATCTTTAATATCCCTCATATAGATGTGTGTAATAATAATTAAGAAATGTTAGAAGCTGTAATTTTATGGATATAAATATAGATAATTAATAACTTCCGATAATATACATTATGTAAACTTTTAAATATTAATAAAAAATATCATGTTTTTTTTATAATTTTAGCCGGACTACCTGCTGCAAGGCAATTATCAGGTAATGATTCCAATACCAGTGAATGTGCCCCTATAGTTGTATTGTTTCCAATATTTACAGGACCGAGAACGGTAACATTTGTATATAGAATAACATTATCTCCTATAACAGGATAACCGGGTTCACCGTGATGAAATATAGAATGTCCAAGGCCACCAAGAACAACATTAGAAAAAATACTGACGTTGTTTCCTATCTTTACTCCCCTTCCTATTACAACTCCAGAAGAATGCCAGATTTTACATCCCGAACCAATTTCAGCAGCCGGATCTATTTCAGCTCCGTTAAAAAATAAATTTATTCTACTAAAGATCTCTGCAGTTAATCTCAATTTTATTTTATAAAGAAAATGATAAAACCTGTAGAATATCAATGCCTGGACACCGGATTTTACAAGTATTATTCTGAAAGCTCCCCATATGCTGGGTCTGCCTTTCATTGTACCGTA
>JAQVEM010000073.1 GCA_028697935.1 Actinomycetota bacterium | reverse complement strand
CAGCAAACTTTTATAATCCTATAGATATACTGGGCGATGCTTTATCAGATAGATATAAAAAAACTATGGAAATAGTTATAAATGATAGTAATGTTGATGCTATACTGGTAATGCTAACTCCACAGGCGATGACACAGCCGTTAGAAACAGCTACAGTAATATCAGAAATAGTTGAGAATAATGAAAGAAAAATACCAGTACTCACCTGTTTTTTAGGTGGTACAGTAGTTGAAGAAGCAATAAATTTTCTATCGTTAAAAAATATACCAAATTTTGATATTCCTGAAGAAGCAGTGGATACATTAAGAGTCATGATGGAGTATGTTGATTGGAAGAATAAGGAGGATACTCCTATTGAAAGTTTTAATGTTGAGAAAGACAAAGTAAGGGAGATATTTAACAAATGTAGAGCAGATGAAAGGCTTGAACTCGGGGAAAGTGAAGCAAGGGGAATTCTTGAGGCATACGGGATAAGAGTACCCAGAGCAGAACTCGCAGTTGACATTTATGATGCAAAAAGAATTGCAAAAGAAATAGGGTATCCGCTGGTTCTGAAAATTGTTTCTCCGGATATATTACATAAAACAGATGTAGGTGGTGTAAGAATAGGAATAAAGAATGAAAAAGAATTAGAAGAAAATTTTAATGATATTCTTTTTAATGTAAAAAAATATATGCCTGATGCTAATATTAGCGGTATACTTATACAGGAATTTGTTACAGATAAAAAAGAAACAATAATAGGAGTGAGTGAAGACCCTCAGTTTGGGCCGATGATAATGTTTGGCCTGGGTGGAATATACGTAGAAATACTAAAAGATGTATCATTCAGAATTGCACCTGTAAGCAGACAGACTGCAAATGAAATGATAAGAGAAATTAAAACTTTTAAATTATTAGAAGGTACAAGAGGTGAGTATCCTTCTGATATTGATAGTATAATTGAAACTATTCTCAGGGTTTCCCAGCTGGTTACAGATTTTCCGGAAATAGTTGAAATGGATATAAATCCGCTGTTTGTAAAAAAACAGGGAGAAGGTTCAATAGCAGGAGATGCTAGAATAAGAATAGGAGGTTAAAATGGTTCCATTATTTTTTATTTCTGATAAGCCTTTTTCTGGTAAGAGTTCAGTGTGTGTTGGTACTGGAAAATTATTTGCAGAAAGGGGTCTAAAAGTAGGGTACATGAAACCGGTGGGCACATTGCCAACCAGAGTAGGAGCTATTACTACTGATGAAGATGCGCAATATATTTCAAACATTCTTGATGTAAAGGAAGAGCTTGAAAATATTTGTCCGATTGTTCTTACACAGCAATGTATTAGAGAAGGTTTGAAAGACCAGAATTTTTCCAGGGAATTTATTAATCAAATTTATAAAGCTTATAGTAAAATCCAAAAAGGTAAAGATATTGTTATTATGGAGGGAGCCAAAAGTATAGAGGACGGCTACTTTTTAGGAATATCTTCAGATAAAATCTGCAAAAAATTAGAAGCCAGGGCTATACTGGTTGTTAAATACAGCAATGAAATTGTTGATCGGATTCTTTATTCCAGAGAATTTTTGAAGGAATATCTGGCAGGAGTAATTATAAACTGGGTTCCAAAAAACCAGATAGATTATCTCGAGCAACTTGTGATACCATTTTTGGAAAAAAATGGTATTGATATCCTTGGCTATTTGACTTCTGATAAAATTCTTTCCTCTGTAAGTATAAAGGAAATGTCTGAAATGCTGGAAGGGCAGATAATATGTGCCAGGGATAAAGTCGATGAGCTTGTAGAAACATTCATGGTGGGTGCTATGGGCCAGGAACAGGCATTGAAGTTTTTCAGGAGAAAAACAAATAAGGCAGTTATAACCGGAGGAGACAGAGCTGATGTACAGCTTGCTGCACTTGAAACACCTACAAAATGCCTGATACTTACCGGTAATTTCCAACCGAGCAGCATAGTTCTCGGGAGAGCTGAAGAACTGGGAGTACCTATGATTCTTGTTAATTATGATACTCTAACTGCAGTGGAGAAGGTCAGTGAAATTATTGGTCGCGTAAGATTTCATGAAATTAAAAAGATTGATAAAATAATTGAAGTAATGAGAGAATATATAAACATAGATAAGTTACTTGAAATAGCAAAAGGCAATTAAGTTCAAAATTGGTTAATTAGGATGTTGCAGAACAATTCAAACTACTGCTCAATTATAATAGATGCAATGGGAGGGGATTTTGCTCCGGATGAAATTATAAAAGGTTCTGTAGAAGCAAAAGAAGCTTACAATGCAAAAATCAGTCTGGTAGGCGATGCAGATAAAATAAAAAAATCAGCGGAATCAAATGGTATAAGTCTTAATGGTATAGAAATTATACCGGCATATCAGGAAGTAAGCATGAATGATTCTCCTTCAGAAGTTTTAAAGAAAAAGCAAAATTCTTCAATTTATATAGGTTCTCAATTAGCATCCAGAGAAACAAATAGCGCATTTATTTCTGCCGGAAATACCGGTGCTGTAATGGCATGTTCCCTTTTTAATATAAAAAGAATTGATGGAATAGCGAGACCTGCTATTGCTGTAGTAATACCGCTTGGTAATAAAAAATTTGTATTAATAGATGCAGGCGCAAACATGGATTGCAAACCCTTTTATTTAAAACAATTTGCTATAATGGGAAAAATTTATTCTGAAAATATAATAGGTGTAAAAAATCCTAAAGTTGCCCTTGTTAATGTAGGAAGTGAAGAAAAAAAGGGGAATGAACTAACAGTTGAGTGTTATAAGCTGCTTAAAGACTGTCCTATTATTAATTTTATTGGAAATGTCGAGGGCAGAGAGTTATTTAAAGGTGCTGCAGATGTAGCAGTGTGTGATGGATTTATAGGGAATATAATACTAAAATCAATTGAAGGTATGGCAGATTTATTCTTTGGAGAAATTAAACAAATTCTGACCTCCAGTATGCTTGCTAAAATTTCAGCTCTGGGTATTATGAATTCTTTAAAAAATATGAAAAAAAAGTTTGATTATGAAGAATACGGAGGGGCACAACTTCTCGGGCTCAACAGACCGGTTATTATTTCTCATGGAAGTTCCAAATCAAAATCTATTAAAAATGCTGTAAAAGTTGCAATAGATAGTATAAAAACAGACCTTACTGTTATAATCAGTAGAGCAATTAAAGAAATAAATTAAATGAGTGTAAAAAAGTGAAATAGCAAAGGAGTAAGTATGGAAAATTTTGACAAAATTAAAGAGGTACTGGTTGATGTTCTGGGCGTCAAAGAGGAGGATATTAAAGCCGAAAGTAAATTTGTAGATGACCTTGGTGCTGACTCTCTTGACCTGGTTGAGTTAATTATGGCACTTGAGGACAAGTTTGGAATAAAAATAAGTGATGAGGATGCTGAGAAGATTATTACAGTAAAAGATGCTCTTGATTATATTAATACTTATTCTGAATAGTTGTTTAATTGTAATTGAATAGGTTTTAATGTGTAAGGTGGCGAAAATCTTTTAATGAATGACATTGGAGGAACTTTTGAAGAAAAAGTAAAAACCTGGCTGGGCAACCTTAATATTAATGTACAGGATTTAAATATTTACTTACAGAGTTTGACACACAGGTCTTATGCTAATGAAAAGAAGATTATGTCAAGGGGCAATGAGCAACTTGAATTTTTGGGAGACAGCGTACTTTCTTTTATAATTACATCATATTTATACCAGAATTATAAAAGCCTTCCTGAAGGTAAGATGGCAAAAATAAGAGCTTTCCTTGTAAGCGAAAAGACGTTGTTTGAGATAGCAAAAGAAATTAAAATAGACAGGTATATACTTTTAAGTAAGAATGAAGAATCCTGCATGGGCAGAAAAAAAGTGTCTATTCTGGCTGATAGTGTAGAAGCTCTGATTGGTGCTATCTATATTGATAAGGGAATTGATTTTACTTTTGACCTGGTTATTAAGTTATATAAAGATAGAATTATTGAAAATGTTAATGCACCAGAAATCACAGACTATAAAACTTATCTTCAGGAAGCGATACAGGCAGATTATTCCAGACCTGTAAAATATGAGTTAGTCAGGTCTGAAGGTCCGGACCACGATAAATCATTTTATTCTGTAGCAATGATTGATGATAAAGTAGTCGGAGGGGGTAAAGGTAAAAGTAAAAAAGATTCTGAACAAAATGCAGCAAAAAATACTTTGAAGAAACTATATAATTTAAATTTATAATATTTTTGTTTTTGGAAGTAAAACTTGTACTTAAAAAATATAACCCTCAGGGGTTTTAAATCTTTTAAAGATAAAAGCCAGCTTTTTTTTGAGCCAGGTATAAGTGTGATTGTTGGACCTAACGGGAGTGGTAAAAGCAATGTGGCTGATGCAATATCCTGGGTTCTGGGTGAACAAAGCCCCCGAACACTCAGGGGGAACTCAATGGCAGATGTAATTTTTAGGAATAAAAATGAGGAAATGGGTATTGCAGAAGTTTCCCTCCTTTTTGATAACTCTAATAAAGTATTTGATACGGAATTCAGAGACGTTAAAATTACCCGCAGGGTCTATACAAGAGGTGGAAGTGATTATTTTATAAACTCCTCTCCCTGCAGGCTGGTAGATATTCAGGAACTTATTGCTGACAGTGGAATCGGGAAAGGTCTTCATATAATAATAAATCAGGGACAGATTAATGAAATTGCTCTACTAAAACCTGCTGAGAGAAAAGCTGTAATAGAAGAAATACTGGGAATATCAAAACATAAAAACAGGAGAGATAAATCTCTTGCAAAACTTGAAAAAGTGAAAAATGATATTGACAGAATAAACGATTTAATAGGTGAAATAAAAATAACAATGGACCCTCTTGAAATTGAGGCAGCAAGAGCACAGAAATATTCAGAAATTTTTAACCTGTTAAAAAATGAAGAAATCTCTCTCTTTATTGCAAGTTTAAATAATTTAAATATTGAGTGGGAAAGGGAAAATGATTTTTATAAAAAAACTAATGATGAACTGGAAAAAGTTAAAAATGAAATTAGCAACATTTTAAACAAAAAGAATGAATTATTAAAACTTACAGATGGAGAAAGGTCTGACTTCGAATTATGGCGTGAGAAAATTGATCGTTTTAACATAGAGAGTAACAATATCAAAAATATCATTGCTCTGATTGAGAGTAAGCAAAATGTATTCAGAACATTAAAAAATATGTTTAGTATTGATTATACCGGTTACAAAGCCAGTGAAAAAAAATCAAAAGAAGTGGTGGGAAATGAAGACAGCAGAGATGATAATATAATACCCTTGCTTGAAGAAATTACATGCAAACTTGAGAAAATTGTCAGTCTTCTAATCAAATTTCTGGATAATACAAAGAAGAAAGTTCAGGATTTTAAAACAGTGAACTATATTGAAGGAGAAATTAGTTTAATTACTCGTGAGGTAGAAAAAATATCCGAAATGGTTGAGAAAAGGAAAAAGAGAATGCTTGATATTCCATTAGATACGGCTATTTCTGGAGAAGCTATTAAGGTAGATAAAAAAAATGATTCTGACGATAAGGAAAAATTAAATAAGATAGAAAGCCTGAAAGAGATATGTGTTACTAATCTGGTGAGAGCAAACAAAATGAATTTAATTCTTAAAAGATTTTTACCGATTTCGGAAAACATAAAAAAAGAACTTTACTGCGAATTTGAGAAAAAAAACAAGTCTGTCATAGAAAACCAGAAGAAAAAAAGTGAACTGGAAAGTCAGATAGAAAATCTTAATCAACGTAAAATAAAACTGGAAAGTGATTTATATAAGAGTGTTATTAAAAAGGAGCAGATAAAGGAAAAAGTAGAGACTATAACAGAAAATATTGTGGATAATTATGGGGAATCGGTGGAATATATTTTAAAAAGTTATAACCCCAGTACAGATGTAAACCAATCTGAAAATAAGGTAAAAAAGTTAAAAAATGAAATAAAAAAATATGGTAATATAAATCCTAATGCAGCAATTGAATATAAGAAAATTAAAAAGAGGTTCGATTTTTTATCAGAGCAGAAAAGAGATCTTGTTGAAGGTAAAAAAGAGCTCGAAGAGTTAATTGACAACATAAATAGAAGGATTTCTGATGATTTTAACAAAAAATTTGTTGAAATTAATAAATGTTTCAGGAAATATTTTAAAATTTTATTTCCTCTGGGTGAGGGTGAAATGCAACTTGAAAAGAGTAATGAAGGTAGCTATGATGACTATGATAATATAGGCGTTGATCTAAAGGTGGATATTGGCAATAATAAATTTGTTAATCTATCTCTGCTATCCGGAGGAGAGAAAACTCTTGTTTCTATAGCATTTCTTTTCTCAATATACTCTATAAATCCTTCACCATTTTATGTTTTTGATGAGGTCGATGCTTCTCTGGATGATGTTAATATAAGCAGATTTTTAACACTTATTAAAAATTTTTCGGAAAAACAGCAGATAATATTAATAACGCATCAGAAAAAGACAATGGAAATTGCGGATACAATTTATGGAGTTACAATGCAGCCACAGGGGATTTCTAAAGTAATATGTGAAAAAATAAGGGAAAATAATGCAGAAATTAATCAGGAATATAAATTATCTCTGGAATAAATTTAAAAATGACCGCGGGCTATTCTGGGATGAGCTGGAAGAACAGATGATAGCAGGTGATATAAGTATTGATACGACAACCATGATACTGGA
>JAQVEM010000072.1 GCA_028697935.1 Actinomycetota bacterium | reverse complement strand
GCTGCTTTGTCTCTGCCTAAATCTCTTTCAGTGCAGAGTATTTGTCGATTAAGATTGCTTTCTTGAAATATATCACCATCAATTGCTAATATAGTTCCCACTCCCAACCTTGCCAGTAGTTCAATTACATTGCCACCCAATCCACCACAGCCGACTACAGCTACTTTAGAGATAAGTAAGGTAATTTGTTCTGCAAAGTTAATAGTATTGAAGTTTCTTCTGTAGCGTGCAGGTATTATCTCCTCGAGCAAGGCTGCTATCTCGACTTCTTTGGGAGATAGATTATAATTTCGGGCAATCTTTTTTACCTGGGAAACTGATATTATAGAGATTCCATCTGACTTTTTCAGTTTATCTTTTTTAAGGTTTATTAATTCTGCCTTTAATTTTTCGTTCAAATTATGGTCATTATTATTCATTATTTGCTGGCTACTTGTTATAAATATAAAATTAAAAATTCAATAATAAATCTATAAAATATAAAAATATATCAGTAAGATATCAATTAGATTTAAGATATATTATATTATGGCATGTTTGTAATAGCCATTTATACCTGTTCAGTAGGGAAATAGATTAATTTTTAACGCCCATTTACTATTATAACAACTGAGTCAATCTTTTTATTCACACTTCATCTTAAAATCCCAGTCCAGACTGACTGATTAAAATCTTTTTGCCTGAAAAAGAGTTATGTGGTAACATTAATATTGTTAGTACAAAATATATCAATATCAATATTAAAATTAAATGATTTTTTACTAATATCACAGTCACCTGCAAAAAAAATAGGAAATTGATTTTCCTACTTGTCTATTACCCAAAGATTTTTCCTTTATAGAGAGATATCTGTCCTGGATTTTGTTTCATAGACTATACCTATAATTTTTTATGCCTTTATTTATTATGCTGGATTGAATTGAAAATTACCGAACAGATAGGGGGTGAGTATGCTAAACAGGTAGTTAAATTCTTAGATAATAAAAGAAAGGAGAAAAAATGAAAATAAATTTAAAAAAGACTGCTCTCTATTGTACCATCCTGTTAATCCTATTAATTACTACTTTATCTTCATTTGCTGTAGACAGGCATGTTCCACAAGACACCATTGCAGCACATGGTATGGTGGCTGCTGCACATCCTCTGGCAGCAGAAGCCGGTGTCAGGATATTAAAAGAAGGTGGTAATGCTATCGATGCAGCCATAGCTTCTGCCTTTGCCCTAAATGCAGTTGAGCCCAATGCCTCAGGAATTGGTGGTGGTGGTTTTATGGTAGTTCGTTTTGCTGAAACAAGCGAAATTATAATCTTAGATTACAGAGAACGCGCCCCTGCAGCTTCAACAAAAGATATGTATGCCTCAGAACAGGCTAAAGAGGAAAATTGGACTCAAGTTGGAGGGATGGCAAGTGCTGTTCCTGGAACCTTAATGGGCCTTAAAACTGCTTTAGATGAATATGGTACTATGACTTTAGAAGAGGTTATGACTCCTGCCATCGAATATATGGAAAACGGATTTGAAATTACTGAAACTTTCAGCGATATGATCAAAGATAATTATGATAAGTTAGTTGATTGGAATGACCCCTTTGCAATAGCCTATCTCAAAGACGGTATTCCCTTAGAAACCGGAGATATGCTGATACAACGGGATTTGGCAAATACTTATCACGAAATACTTGATAAAGGAATTGAACACTTTTATGGTGGCGAATTGGGTCAGAAAATAGTTGATGCCGTTCAAGCTGCTGGTGGTATACTAACTCTTCAAGATCTAAAAAATTATAAGCTCTATCGACATGAACCTGTCAAAGGTAATTATCGTGGATATGATATCTACTCAATGCCACCTCCAAGTTCTGGAGGAACCCATCTGATACAGATTTTAAATATAATGGAAAACTTTGATATTGCCGATATGAATTATCTTGGTCCCACACATATATCTGTAATGGCAGAGGCAATGAAAATGGCTTTTGCTGATAGGGCAAAATTTATGGCAGACCCAATTTTTGCTACTGATATACCTCTAAAAGGTCTTACTTCAAAAGAATATGCTAAATTCCTGGCAGAACAGATTGATGTATCCAATCCAAAATTAGAAATCCCGGCAGGAGAACCAGGCATATTTGAACATGAAAGCACCAGTCATCTGTCAGTAATAGATGCCGAAGGCAATGCAGTTGCCCTAACCCAGACTATCAACTTTTTCTTTGGTTCAGGTGTGGTAGTTCCCGGGGTAGGAATTATTATGAACAATGAGATGGATGATTTTGCTACCAATCCAGAATCGCCCAATGCTCCAGAACCGGGTAAAACACCATTATCCAGTATGTCTCCTACTATAATGGAAAAAGATGGTGAAGTATTTATGGTTTTAGGCTCACCCGGTGCAACCAGAATCTTTACTGCCATGGCTCAGATTATCTCCAATGTCATTGATTTTGGAATGGGGATGGATGAAGCTATTGAAGCACCACGCATCCATGCTTATTCTTCAGCAGGTAAAGCAATGCCAATTTTTGTAGAAAGCCGTGTACCTGTCTTATCTGTAGAAGCATTGAGATTGCTTGGCAACCAGGTAGATGTCAGAGAAGCTCATGACCTCTATTTTGGTGGCGCACAGAGTATAATGTTGAAAAATGGTGTACTGTTCGGTGGTGGCGACTCACGCCGTGATGGAATAGCCGTCGGCTACTAAACTAAAAGCTGTTAGGGGACGGTCCTTTGACACATTATGTCAAAGGACCGTCCCCTAACATGATGGGGGAAAAGGAGGGGAAATATTGCTTAGCATTGAATTACTTTATTTTGTGGTAATGGTAGGTGTTTTTGCTTTAAGCTGTTTTAAATTTAAGCTGCCGGTTGGTGTAGCTATGGCTATCTCTGCTATTTCCGGTTGTCTGGTGGCTGGATTTGGTATTCCTATTCGACATCTTGTGGAAGGCGGGCTCAACTATATCAATACCATCCTGGTGATTTCAACTGCCATGATTTTTATGAAGGTTGTGCAATACAATGGTATGATGGATACCGTTACCAGATGGCTAATAGAAAAATATTATTCCAGGCCGGCTTTATTAATTATTGGTTTATCTCTTATTGTTGCATTTCCAGGGATGATTACCGGTTCTTCTACAGCTGCAGTCTTAACTGGTGGTGTTCTGGTCTCCCCTGTATTGATATACATGGGTTTTCCAAAGGAGATAACTGCAGCTGTTGTGGCAATGGCCGCTGTATTTGGAGAGGCAGCTCCGCCTGTTAATGTTAATGCTTTGATAATAGGAGGGGGAATCGATTTACCCTACATCGGATTTACTCTGCCCTTATTATTGCTCACTGTTCCTTTAATAATTTTTACCAGTCTCTTTTTAGGAAGAAAACATCTTAAAACATTTAATTATGAGAAGATAAAAGACGAGCTTCCCACATCTTATCTTGCTGATTTTGGAATAAGATTATTTTTACCAATTATTATTCTATTTGTTTTGATGTTAAGAGAGACTTTTCTTCCCAAATTATTTCCCACCCTGGGAATACCTATCTATTTTTTAATTGCAGCTTTAGTGGGAGTATTTTCCGGTAAGAAATTTAATTTTATAAAAATTTCACAGGAAGCAGTACATGATGCTTTGCCGGTTTTGGGTATTTTAGTGGGGGTTGGAATGTTTATTCAGGTCATGACCCTGACCGGAGTCAGAGGATATATTGTTATCAATTGTCTAAGTTTACCTGCCTATCTGTTGTACCTGGGAATTGCGGTCAGTATACCGGCTTTTGGGGCAGTATCTGCCTATGGTTCTGCTTCTGTCCTGGGAGTACCTTTTGCCCTGGCTTTATTGGAGAGCAACCCGGTAATAACAGTAGCAGCATTATCTCAATTGTCAGCTTTAGGTGACCTGGTACCGCCAACAGCATTAGCCGGGATATTTGCGGCACAGGTAGTAGGTGAAAAAAATTACTTTAAGGTGTTAAAGTATTGTTTGATACCGGCTATCATCACTGCTGCCTGGAGTATAGTAGTTATTATTTTTGCCAATACTCTTGCAAAATATTTACTGTAGTTTACTGGAAAGGGAGAAAAAGTATGACTATTATTACCTTAATTTATAGAGCGATAATTTTATTTCTAACTATTTTGATTATTCAGGACATGTTTAAGGAGGATAATGTCTGGGAACAGCTCACCAGTTCCCTGGTGATTATCCCCTTTATTTTAAGACTATTTATGATTAAATAGCTTTTTATAAATATTTTTCAATAATTTGTGCCAGAAAGAGGTTTTGCCAATGAAAAAAAATCAAAAAATTGCTATCTTTTTATTAGTTTTTACCTCTCTTATTGTAGTACTGTCCGGTTTAGAATTTGTTGACCAATGGGAATCTGATGTAATCGTTGAGGGACCAGGAGTCAGTAGAACTGGTAGATTAAGTGATTATTTTCCTGAATTAGAAGGGGAATACTGTGATACCCCAATCTATTTTTTGGAGAGCAATGAACCTGGAGGTACAGTTGTTGTTTTGGGAGGGACCCATCCCAATGAACCGTCTTCAATGCTATCTGCTGTTTTGTTGATAGAAAATGCCGTGTTGACCAAAGGCAGAATGATTGTCATACCACAGGCTAATCTTAGTGGCTATTCCCATAATGATCCCCAGGAAGGCTCTCCCCGGAAGATTCATTTCGAAACACCATATGGCAGGAGAGCGTTCAGATATGGCTCAAGAGCCACTAATCCTATTCATCAGTGGCCTGATCCTGATATCTATATCAATCAATTTGGCCAATCACTTTCCGGCTCTGAAACCCGCAATTTAAATAGGGGATATCCAGGTGATCCTAAAGGGAATTATACCGAAAAAATTTGCTATGGTATTATGGAGATTATAAGAAAGGAAGAGAGTGATTTATCTATAGACTTACACGAGGCTTCCCCGGAGTATCCGGTTATAAACGCAATTGTAGCACATGAAAGGGCAATAGATTTAGCCAGTATGGCCGTTTTGGATTTACAGATGGAAGACTTAAATTATAACCTGGAAATTTCTCCTCCTTCTTTTCGGGGGCTAACCCATAGAGAATGGGGGGATTATAGTGATACAATGGCTATTCTTATGGAATCGGCAAATGCCAGTCAGGGCAGGATAAGAGGAAGAACAGATGAGGCTCTGGTTTTGACAGGGAAGGACAAGATGTATGTTAAAGCGGCAGAACTGGGCAGATTGTATGTTCCCTATGATGAAGATGGGCATCCTATTGAGGAAAGAGTGGGGAGACACATTACTGCTATAGGGGTATTAATTGAAAATATGAATCTTTTGTTTCCTGATAAAGAAGTACAATATTATGGCATGCCCTCTTATCAAGAGCTATTTGAGAAGGGGTATGGCAATTTTCTATTATCAGTGGAATAGGGATTAATAGATAAGCAAAAATTGAATGATTTTTAAATCGAAAAGGATAAGCCACGGGAGTAGCCGTGGCTTATATTTAGTCTAAATTTTTTTCAATATACTCTTTTACCAGTTCACCGCAATCTACAATTTTTTCTACACTTTGTAAAGGAATTTTATGTTCCTCACTCATTTTATTAAAATAGCCATCCATATTACCCGATTCTACAATAATTAAATGGTCGGCATATGGTATTACTACATCTAAAAAGGCATCAGAGAGGGCACCTCTTCTAGCCTCTCCACCAATATGCATTACCAGAAGACTAACTTCCAGTTCTTTAACCTCCTTAATCAGGGCTTTTGATCTGGATAGCTCCTGTTCCTTATCAATACCTGCTGCCCCTAATCCTTTGGAGCTGCCTCCAACTACCGCGATAACTATCTTATAGTCTTTAACCATCTCAGGTGTAGCAAGTTGTTCATAGGCAGTTTCAATTTGATATCGTGATATCAATACATTTATCATCCTGGCGTCCGGACTTTGACCGATAGAGGTTATCAATATTTGTGGTGTCTCATCTGCAGAAAATGATATCCCCGTTAAAAATAGCAGAAAGAATGTTACTAATAATCCATTTATTAATAAACTGCTTATCCTGGTTTTTTTTCTCTTATACATTATTAATGCCTCCTTATTAATATTACCCAATTCTAAGTCTTTAAGTAATACGAGTAATATATTTAAGAATCTTTTTTCTATCTTATCACAAAATTACGATAATTGTAAGTGTAAGGGAGGCTCTTGCCCTCCATAAGCAATAAAATACATAAACAAAACACTTATTCAATCATTCCACTATAATATACAGATAAGATATTTGCTGGTATAATTAATAAAAATGTCATAAAGCGAGGCAAAAAATGGATATTCTACAAATATTAACAGGTATCGTTAGCAATCAAAAAGTTATAAAGCAGTTGAATAAATCGATTGGTGGCGAAACTGAGAAGGTAGAACAGGTTGTAAAATTAGGGTTACCCTTACTTATGGAAGCACTGAATCGAAATACCAGAACCCCTGAGGGAGCACAGTCTCTTACAGAAGCCTTAGAACAACATCAAGAAGGCAAGATTGGAGATCTATTTAATTTTTTTAATACCGTTGATAAAGAAGATGGTACAAAAATATTACAGCACATCTTTTCTAATAAGAAAGAACAGGTTCAAACAAATTTATCTAAAACAACGGGCTTAAAACAGGAGCAGGTTGGTTCTTTGTTATCACAGTTAGCACCACTTCTATTAAGGGCTTTAGGTAATCAGAAAAAAGAGCAAAATCTTGACGCCAATGGTATATCGAATCTGACTTCTTTGTTGA